>DEPZ01000037.1:22093-46016 GCA_002359025.1 Erysipelotrichaceae bacterium UBA3379
CCTTTATTTTCAGTTCCATCTAATGCAATCATTGCTTCATCAATTTCTCTTTGGCTAGTCACATCTTTACCAACGATTTCTTTTGCAATAACTTCATTAACATTTTTAACTGCTTGTAATACGCCTAATCCTAAATAACGCTCTTTATCTCCATCTCTTAACTCAACTGCTTCATGAACACCTGTAGAAGCTCCGCTAGGGACGATTGCTCTACCAAATGCTCCACTCTCACTTTTTACTTCCACTTCTACTGTTGGATTTCCACGTGAGTCTAATACTTCTCTTGCATAAATACTTTGGATTCTATCCACAATTATTCCTCCTTTAATTATTTAAGAGTTTTTACTCTGTTTGGTTAGGACAGAGCAAAAAATGATTTACACACTAGTTAGTTTTTGCTAACTATATATATAATAGCATATCTCTACTTTTATTTCAACATATATGCTTAACTTATTATCCACAAAAAATTCACTTATATACGATAAAAATAATCATTTCTTATCCAAATAATAACCAACTATTTTTGATATGATTGTCACAAGCACTATTCCAATACCTACATTTGCAAAAACATAATAGAATAAGTTTTTAGTCAATGGCGCCAATGCAAGCCAATTCCAGAATATAAGTGTTGCTATAACAAACCCAATAATATCCAATATCAATACAACACCACGATATAAATTTACTGGCGAATAAATACGATAAATCATATGAATAGATATTAATGAAGTAGACAAATATAAAACTGTAAACATTTGTGATAACTCTAATCCTAGATGAGAAGACAATAACCTTAATATAATCACACTTAATGCAATCACTACAGCATTTGGAAAAGAATATCTTAAAACATGTCTTCCAATAGATTCTTTTTGTTTATCTATATTTCTTTCAAATAAAATCATAAATGAAGGAAACCCTGCAACAAAGTTATCCATCAATGTCATTTGAAAAGGAATAAATGGATAAGGCATATTCAAAATAATAATAGCAATAGAAATCAAGATAGTATATATCGTCTTTAAATAGTACATAGATGCCGAACGAGTTACATTATTAATATCCAGTCTCCCCTCTTTAACAACATCTACTAATGTATCTAGTTTTCCATTAATCACAACAAACTGAGCAATTTGTTTTGCAGCATCTGAACCAGATCCCATTGCAATAGATACATCAGCATCTTTTAATGCCAAAACATCATTCACCCCATCACCTGTCATTGCAACTTTTAAATCATGCTTTTGTAACATCAAAATCATCTTATGTTTTTGATGTGGTGTTGCTCTTCCAATAACATTATAATTCATAATTGCATCTTCTAATTCTTCATCAGTTTTTAAAGAAGTTGCATCTATATAATGATTCCCATCATCTACACCAGCTTGTAAAGCCAAAGCACTTACTGTTTTTGGATTATCTCCAGATATAATTTTCACTTGAACATCATTGTGTTTAAAGAATTGTAACGTATCATATGCATCTTCTCTTAGTGGATCTAAAATAATTAGACATGCAAGAGCAGTAGACTCATGCATTGTTTCTTGAAAACAATCAAAATCAGGATGATGAGCTACTAATAAAACCCTTGCACCATGTTCTTTTGCATTTTCCACTTCTTCAGGCATCTGCAAATCTGGAATCATAAATTCTGGTGCCCCTACAATAATTGTTCCTACATCTTCTAACTCTAACGCACTCCATTTTCTTGCCGAAGAAAACGAAACACGTCTTAATGTTTTATATTTAGCATCACCTGTATAATAGTTTGCAATTGTTTGAAATGTTGCATTATTATCCAAGCTCCCTCTAACAAACGATGTCATAACATCATGAAAATCAATATTCAAATCATGACAAAATGGAATAACGTCTTGAACTTTCATCTTTCCTTGTGTCAATGTTCCTGTTTTATCTAAACATAATACATCAACATGTGATAATGTTTCTATGCTATACATTTCTTGAACCAGAACATCTTTTTGACCTAACCTTACAACACTTGCCATCATAGAAATACTTGTTAATAAAACAAGTCCCACTGGCAACATACTAATCAAAGCAGTTGAGTTATTCACAATAACCATATACATGCTTTCTTGTCGAACAATAAATGCTTGATAAAATAAAATCAAACTTAATGGCACAACCAGTAAACTTGTCATTTTCGTTACTTTCGTAAAGAAAACGATCATATCAGATTTTACAGGCTTTCTTTGCCTTGCTTCATTTGCAATCTTTGCTGCATAATTGTCTACCCCAACATGTTCAACACAACCATAACATGCTCCAGAAACAATAAAACTTCCTGACAACAAATGATCTCCAACATTCTTGAGTACAGGATCCACTTCACCTGTCAGCAATGATTCATCTACTTCTACAGGGGTATCTACAACTATACAATCTGCTGATATCTGATTTCCTGTTTCTAAATGTATATAATCTCCTAGGACGATTTCTTCATTATCAATTGTTTCTACTTGTCCATCTCTTAAAACTTTTGTTTTTGGTGAGACAATTAAACTTAACTTTGCCACCATATTTCTAGACTTTATTTCTTGAGTAATTCTTATAATTGTATTTGAACATACTATAACTACAAAGAACATACTTGTCCAAGCTTTTACAGATGCTAAAGCACATGCTATGGCAAAATTATATATATTAAACAAATTAAATACATGTTCAAAAATAATTTGTTTATAGCTTTTTACGAGCGGTTTTGGTAATTTATTGACTTTCCCTTCTCTTTTTAACTTTTCAACTTCTTGATGAGTTAAACCTGTCATATATTCACTTCCCATCTTTCACATCAAATTATTGCAGTTATATTTATTATATACATATATAATATAAAACACAATTATAAGAATTCTCTGTGTACATTTCTAAATTTTTTCTTAAATTTCATATAAATAAAAAGTAACCTATTATATAAATGAACCCCAAAAGTTAAATGAGTTCAACTTTTTGAGGTTCACTTCACTTAGGTTACTTATCGCCTTATCTATTAACAGATGATGCAATTGTATGATATGTCCAGCGTTTACCTCTAATCGCAATAGATAATGCCATTATATTTTCAGGTAAAGCAATACCACACCAACCAGCATCTCCAATATGTTGAATATCAATACCACAACGTTTATTAATCAAAGCAATTTCTCTAATAGTTGCTTCATCGCTACTTTCTTGTGAAGTTCCAATAGCACTTAATGATAAAGCACCTTTAGATTTAATCAACTTACAAGCTTCAGTCACTTCTGCTTCAGATAAACCAGGCACAGTATTGACAGCAGGCATTAAAATAATATCTGCACCAGCTTCTATGAATCCTTCAATACTCTTTAAATCTACTAATGGTTCATCAATTCCTGATGAATGCATTTTT
The DNA here is from genome assembly GCA_002359025.1 of Erysipelotrichaceae bacterium UBA3379. Taxonomy (GTDB): domain Bacteria; phylum Bacillota_I; class Bacilli_A; order Erysipelotrichales; family Coprobacillaceae; genus UBA3379. The sequence goes on from DEPZ01000037.1 coordinate 25,494, forward strand.
CCAGCAATAATCATTCCACCAAAGTATTCTTTAGCTAATTTGATTGCATGTTCAATAGACGCATTACTTACACCAGTTCCTGGATTACCAGTCAAACAAATAAAATCAAATCCTAATTCTTTCGCTTTTATAAATGTTTCTTTGGTCGCATGACGACCTGATAAAATTTCTAAACGTGTTTCCATCATTTGAGCAGTTTCATCAATTGGTTCCAAGTTACATCCAACAGGTCTACCAATTAATTTCTTTAATAATTTTACTGGTTCATCTGTTTCAGGTAATCCCATAATTTGAGGATTATTACAATCAAAACAGTTTAACAATACAATATCACTACCAAAAGATACAGCCAACTCAGCATTTGTTAAATCTCCTAAAATTGGTGGCATTGTACAAACTGTTTCAGTCATCACAACTCTACCTTCAGATGCTAAAATAGATTGTTTCAATTCATCTTTAGTCATATTGACTTTTTCACTTGAAACACAATTCAATAATCTTTTCATATAACACTCATTTCTCCTTGATATATACCATTATATCACTTTTATAAAGCAATGAATATTAAAAAAGATATATTTTCATATAAACCAAAAGAGCCCTTTTTCAAGGACTCTTGGATACAGAATGAGCAAAATAAAAAGAATAAAATGGATTTGCTTTATTCGGGAAGATGCATCTGGTTTTTTTCTGGTTTTAGGGACTTCCAGATGCAATGTTTATTATACATATATTCCCGAATATGTGTTAATACTTATTTTGATATATCTTGTTATATCAGTAATGATATACTATCTTTCCATAGCCAAGTCAATTAATCTATCAATTAATTCACTATAAGAAATACCAAAATCTTCCATTAATTGAGGATACATTGATATTTTTGTAAATCCTGGCATTGTATTAATTTCATTTAAATAGATTTTATTTGTCTTCTTATCTAAGAAGAAATCCACACGAGATAATCCATGTCCATCTACAGCTTTAAAAACTTTTAAAGCATACTCTCTAATTTGATCTTGTATATCTTGACTGACTAAAGCAGGTATACATGTTTTGCTTTCTTCATCTTCATATTTAGATTCAAATGTATAGAACTCACCATGAGGCATAATTTGTCCTACTCTAGAAACAATTGGATCATCATTACCTAATACTGCTGTTTCTAATTCAATACAATCAATACATTCTTCTACAACTATCTTACGATCATACTTTGCAGCTTCTGTCAACTTATCCATCAACATTTCTTCTTGATCAACTCTATAACATCCAACACTAGAACCAGAATTACTTGCTTTAATAAAGCAAGGGAAACCAAGTTTTTCCTTAACAATATTTAAAATATCATCTGATTCATTAAATTTTTCATCTACAACAACTAATTTTCCATCATATCTTTTTTTCACATACAATGATTTCACTTGAGGAATACCCACTGTTTCTAAGATTTTCTTTGTATAAATCTTATCCATAGAAACACTAGAACCTAATACTCTACATCCTACATAAGGGACTTGCGCAAGTTCAAATAAACCTTGAATCGTACCATCTTCACCATACATTCCATGTAATATTGGATAAACAACATCATACTCTTTTAATAATCCATAAACATCCTCAACAGGAGTTGATTGATCCAACCATGAATCTTGTGTTAAATCTTCTTGATTTTGATTCAAGATATACCAATTTCCTTCTAAATCTATACCTACAAGTGTCATATTATAATGATCTTTATGAATATTCTTTAATACAGAAGTACAAGACATTCTAGAAATAATATGTTCTGTAGACTGACCTCCACAAATAATTAATAACTTTTTCATCTATGATTCTCCTTTAAACTCAAAACAACTTCTTTTAATTTCATACCATTAGAACCTTTAATTAAAACCACATCTTGACTTTCTAACAGTTCTTCTAAATAACCTATTAATTCTTCATTGGTATCAAAATGATACACTTCACTCATACCACATTTTTTAGCTTCATCTACAATATACTCGCTTGCCTGACCAACACATAAAAGTTCATCAATATGATGATCAACAACATATCTCCCAACTTCCCTATGAAGCTGCTGTTCATACTCGCCTAATTCCAACATATCTGCAAGTACTGCAATTTTTCTTGTTTGATATTTAGATAAAACATCTATACTTGATTTCATAGAATCTAAATTGGCATTATATGTTCCATCTATGACTTTAATACCATCTTTAAGTTCAATAATATCCATTCTATTTTTTGTTAATTCAAATTGTTCAACACCACATATACAATCTTCTATATTAATATCTAAAGACAAACCAATTGCTATTGCGATTAATGCATTATACACAAAATGCATTCCAGATACCGGTACATGAACACGATAATCATGTCCTTGATAAGTTAATGTAAAATATGACTGCTCTACTTGCAAATCAATATCAAATGCTTTGATATCACTACTATCATGTATACCAATTCTAATCAACTGATGGTCTTTTAAATCAACTGTATGAAGCATATCATTATCATCATTAATAACCAATATACCATCCTTTGCTAAACCATCCACAATTTCCATCTTGGCTTTTAAAATATTTTCTCTAGAACCTAATTCTCCTATATGTGCTGTTCCTACATTTGTAATTGCTGCAATATCTGGTTTTGCTATTTGAGTCAAATGTTGAATTTCACCTAAATGATTCATACCCATTTCTAAAATCATCACTTCTTCATCATGATGTCTTAATATCGTTAATGGTAAACCTATATGATTATTATAATTCCCCAATGTTTTTAATGTTTTATATTTTGTAGATACAACCGAATAAATCATATCTTTTGTACTTGTTTTCCCTACACTTCCAGTCACTCCTACAACCTTAACTGGTCTATGCATACGCAAATAAGCCGCCATATCAGTTAATGCCTGTAATGTATCTTCTACAAGTATAACGTTTTTACCAGGATAATTCACTTTTTGACTAGTAACAATCGAACTTGCCCCTAGTTTAAAAGCATCATCAATATAGAGATGTCCATCGCTCTTTTCACCAACTAATGGAATATACATATCCCCAGCTTTGATCTGTCTTGTATCTTGAGTAAACCCTTGAACATCATCATTTATGTCCCCACTAAGCAACACACCCTGTGTTGCTTCTAAAATCTCTTTAATTAACATAAAATCCTCCACTTTATAACATATGCTATATTATAACATATAATAACAATTCTTTTTATTTTAATTTTACATTTAGTTTGACTGGTTGATGATCACTATAAACAAAATCAGTATTTATTGTTTCTACTTTTTCTACCTCAATATTATCTGAAACAATAAATCCATCTATTACATAAACTTGTGATGTTTGATAATCACCAGTATATGCTTTATTTAATAAACGACATGTTGGATATGTATCATCATATGCAAAATCAAAATGATCAGGTAGATCATCTTTTGAAATCTGTCCTGGTTTCCAATTTTCTGTGTGAATCAAAGGGTATTTCGTCACACCTTCAAATGTCTGATTAAAATCCCCACCAGCAATAACATAATTCCCCTTTGCATATTCTTCTTGTAGTTTTTCAGCTAGCATACGACTTTGTGCAATTTTCCCTTCTCCACTATCATAAGCTTCTAAATGAAAATTAATCAATACAAGCTCTTTATCACTTCCTAGTATAGGTAATCTTGTTTCCAACATACAACGTTTTAAATTTGCTGTTTTAATAGGCCATGAAAAAGATTCTGGCAATGATATACGCGATGCACTACTCACTTGATAATCACTCATTGTCACAATACCACTATCCATCTTCCCTAGTGTTGGTAAAGGGAAAGGGACATAAACACATTTATAATTAGGAGCATACATAGCTTGTTTTTTTAGACTCGAGCTATATTCATCAATCTGATTAATATGGAAAGATCTTTTCGAATCCTTATCAACCTCTTGTAAGAAATACACATCACTTGTATTATCTTTAATAGTATCCAAGATTCCTTTCATATTTTCTATGACTTTTTCTTGACTTTCAGGATTAACCTTCGTTCCTCCATCCATAAAGAAATCCTGCGACTGATCCAATCCTGCATATCCTGTATTATATGTTAGTATGGATAATGATTGATTAGGTTGAATCATCTTCCCTTGACTCACTGGTGTGATTTCTTCTATTTCTTTTGGTCTATATTCCTGTAGTGTATAAAAGCCTAATACTCCTGCAACCACCACAACAAGAGATAATACGACCATCCCTATAATCTTTAACACTCTCTTTTTCACTCCATTCACCTCTATAGCATTATAACGAAAAAGATGAAGAAATACAAACTTCATCTTACTCATAATCCAATAGATTTAATTTTTTAAACAATCTTTTTTCAATCTTCATCGCTATACCTAAAGATGGCCCATATATAAGCATCCCCATAACAGTCCCTTCTCTGACAACTAAAGGCAAACCAAAACCAAAAGTAAAAATTAAACAAAGAATAATACTCAACACATCTACACCTTGTCTAACAACATGAAATTTCTTATGTATTTTTTGAGAAACAACCATGCAAAGTCCTTCCAAAGCAAAAGTCACTTTATTAATAACCATGACACCACCTACAGCAAAACCACACCATACATATACACCTGCAAGTATGATGACTTTTAACCAATAGCTAGGTACTTCAAAAACAAAGATTTCATAAAACATAAAATTAACAACCATCCCAAACAATATACTTAGCGGTATTTGTAAGAAATGTAAAATATTAAACTTCTTCTTTAAGAGTATAAGTTGTCCAACAACACATGATATATTCAAAATCATTCCCATTGTTCCAACTTTTATATGAATAAGTTCAGATAAATTCTGTGTTAATGCATCATATGGTCCTACACCAATCGCAACTCTTAATGCAAGTGCACAAGCAACTCCATTTAATGCAACACATAATGATAAAACAAGATACTGAGCAATTTTCTTCATGAATAAACCCCTTTCACCTAACAGGACCTATTCTATCATAGTCACATACGAATAGATATTATTTTCATAAATCGAAACTAGAAATGATCTAGATATACCTGTTCTATGCACGAACTTAAATATAACGAAATAACTCCCACTATGAGATGAGCACACATTTCAAATGTCTTAGCATAAAATATAAATCCAATTGCCCCTATTGCATTAAATAAAGAATACGCAGTCACAACAAACATAACTAACAAAAAAAGTTTCCCAAATCTTTCTATATAAGAAGATAAGCTTTCCATATGAAACACATGATTTAATATCCAAAATACACTCCCATTTATAAATAAACCTATAATCATAAATCTAAAAAAATTCATCCAAGCTTGTAATGTACTCGATTGTGGATAACAATACCAAAAACCAACAATCAATATCCCTATGCATAGTATTGACATCATTTCTTTTCTCATAAACTCCCACTCCTTTTTTATATTTTATATAAAAAATTTTGGATAGACAAGAAAAAAGCAGTTCATCACTGCTTAATACTTTCTTTATAACATTGTATTTCTTCATCAGTTATATCTTTAGGTCCTAAATAATAAGACATTTGATCTTTCGTTGCACAAGGCAGATAAGCATTATAATCTATTTTTCCATTATATATCGTATATAATTGATAGACTAACATACCACCTGACTTATCTTTTATACTCTTATTCATCAACTGTATAACTTCTTCTAAAGAATAAGAACTTTCAACATAAAGATAAATCTTAGGTCCCGTTTGTTTAATCATTCCTATATGTGATAAATAGCTTTCTTCAGACAACCATTCTATAATACGTTTATATCTTGCACTGATTAATACAATGACCATTAAATATATTCACCAGAATCATTTAAAAATAGTCTACGTTGATGATCACCAGAGAAATCCATAATCACTTTATAATTATTTTTATCAGATATAGATGATACAGTATTTAAAATTAATTTATCTCCTATAACAAATACTCCACTCACATTTCCTGAATACAGTCCTGTTGTTAATTTATTTGATTTGATATCATATCTATTTATTTGCATATCACTTGTTTGATAGAAAAGATAATCACTTGTTATGTTTAATAATTGAGATCTTTCATTAATAAGAGTATCTTCTTTTTGCGTTTGAATATCATAAACCTTGATATTAACATCACTTTGAGAAGTATAGTAAAGCTTTTGATTTTGATAAATAAGATTGAATACTTTTCCACCAACTAGTTTTTCATCACCCTTACCATCAGTAGATATACGATAAATTCCATCTGTACTTGAATAATAGATAGTATTATCTATCACATTTAATTCATATGAAGCTCTATCATTCAATTTTGTCTCTTTACGAGTTTGAAAATCATAAACATAAATAGATTCATTATCTTCATCTAATTGATAATAAGCTTTTTGATCTTCAATAACAAGATAATAAATAGCTTTATCTAGTATAACTTTTTGATTTTGACCATTTGTATCTATAGAACACATACGATGCCTTGCATCAGTATAATACACAAGATTATCAACAACTTGTACATAGTTAACTTCTTCATTTACAATTGTTTGTTGATTGGATAAATCTTTATCCATCATAACCAATCTATTTTGAGCATCACAAATAAAAAGCTTATCATTACTCATTGCTGCCAATCCATTTTGATTAAGATTTCCAATCATGGAAGACTCAGATGTTTCACCTGATACTTGTATATCTTGGTCTTCAGGTAAAGACTCTTGTTGATTGGGTTGTGTAATTCCATTAGTAAGTACAGGGCCATAATGAAGATACCAGAATGACGCTATTGAAACCACCGCAAGTATAGTGACTGAAATAATAATCACTTTTTTATTCACTTTCTTTTTAACCGGTATGTCATGAAAATCAGTCGCCTTTTTTTCTACTTCAACATCTTGAATCGGTTGATAATATCCATTATCTTCCTCTTGATGCAAACTTGTTCCACAATATGTACAGAATTTTGCTTGTGGTAATACTGGAGCATGGCAAACAGGACATCTTTCTAATTTTAATCCACAGTGTGGACAAAATTGCATATCTTCCTGTAGTTCATGATGACATCTTGGACATTGCATAATTTCATCTCCTTTTTTAAAAGACACTCTATTGAGTGTCATCATCTACAACTTTATAATCTACATCTATAATATCTTGATTTGATTCATCTTGATAATTTGTATATGTATCATAATAAGTTTCTTGTTTTGTTTCTTTTGTTTTTGTCTTTTTTAATGATCTTATAATATAAACAACAACAAAGATTGGAATAAGCCATATTAATATAGGTATTAAAAATCTTAAAACAAACATAAGTAAAACCAAAATGACAATTAAATAAATATATCCATTTCGCATATAAAATATCTCCTTCAATCCATCTTTAGTTTATATAATCAATATAAACTATTCATGAACTTATGCTTATTTTTCTTCATGCCATTTAAAAAGATATTGTACTGGTACTTTCAACCCATATGCAAATTTATCTACAACTTTCAATGTAATATTTCTTGTCCCTCTTTCTACATCAGAAACATAATTTTTTGAAAGTTGACAACGAAAAGCAAGTTCTTCTTGAGAAATATTTTGTTGTATTCTTAGCTCCTTTATTCTTCTTCCAAACTTAGCATTGATATTATCCATCTTAATCATTCTCCAATTGTCTTAACTTCTGTGCTTCTTCCTTAATCTTTGTAAATCTGTGATGCATACCAGACTTACTGATTTTTTGACCAGTTTGTCTTGTATAAGCTTCAGCCAATTCATTTAATGTATATTCAGGATTTTCTAATCTTAGTATTGCAACTTTCTGTGTTTTATCATCTAAAATTTCTAATCCCACTTTATCCATAACATATGCAATATCTTCTATTTGTGCACTAGATGCACTCATTGCTTTTACTTCATTAGCAATATCACAATTGTTCCAACGATTGACAGTGTTTGCCATTGAGCGATCAATTCTTGTCATTTCAAAATCCATGACTGATTGAGATGCACCTATTGCTCTTAAAAAATCACCAATTTTTTCAGCTGATTTCAAATAAACAATATATTTATTTCTTCTTTTAATCATCTTTGCGTTTAATTCATAGTCATTCATAAGTCCCATAATAAACGTAGCATACTCTTCTTCATATACACTCATTTCCAAATGATAATTAGATGTATGTGGATTATTCACACTTCCACAAGAAAGAAATACTCCTGCTAAATAAGCACGTCTTTGTGCATCTGTTTGTAATAAAACCGAATCTGGTACACAATGCATACCAATTCCTTCCATTAAATGAAGATCATCTAAAATTTCTCTTGCTTTTGTGACAATCAAAATATAAACATTATTCTTCTTTAATTTCATCTTTCTAGAGACTCTAAATTCAATATGTGGTTGATATAAATCTTTTAATAATTTATGTAATTTTGAAGCAATTTTTGCATTCTCTGTTCTTAATGTAAGAGACAATCCTGATTGACTCAATGATAGTGTACCTATAATCTTAATCATTGCACATAGTATTGCTTTTTCACAATTATAATCAAAATCATTAAAAACAATCTCTTCCTTGACAACTCTTGAAAAAGATACCACTTCAAAACCTCCTTTTTAATGATCTGCATCTCTATGCCATTTATAAACTTGATAATATTTAGAATAATATTGGGCAAAATAATTAGTCAATGTCACAGAGCGATGTTGTCCTCCTGTACATCCAATACCTATAATCATCTGCATTTTACCTTCTTCTTCATATTTCTTCAATAAATAGTCATAATAAGTAATTGTTTTTTCAATAAATTCCTGTGTTTCTGGTTGTTCCATCACATAATCATAAACAGCTTTATCATTTCCTGTTTGCTTTCTTAATTCCTCAATATAGAAAGGATTAGGTAAAAAACGAACATCTAATAATAAATCAGCATCTTTAGGAACACCATGTTTATATCCAAAAGAAACAAAAGATATTCTAAAAACATCTTGATTTCCTTTATGAAAATATTCCTCTAATTTATCTTGTAATTTAATAGGCTTCAACAATGTTGTATCTATCACAACATTAGCCATCTTACTGATAGGCTCTGCCAATTCTCTTTCAAATCGAATTGCTTCCACCAATGATAATGCAACATTACTAATCATCAATGGATGAGAACGTCTTGTTTGTTTATATCTAGACAATAACACTTCATCATCACAATCTAGAAAAACAACAGTTAAATCTACCCAATCCATATTCAATAAAACACGTACTGCTAAAATGGCATCTCCTAATGATACAGCCATTGCGACTTTTGTATATTTGGTAGATGTACGAAGTAAATCTCCAAATTCTTTAAGTAAAGCTACGGGATAATTATCAATACATTGAAACTCCATATTCTCAAAAATAGCCATAGCCTGTGTTTTCCCAGCTCCCGACATACCAGTGACAACCACGACTTCTATTTTATCCATTCTACTTCACACTCCGTTCTATACTATAACAAATATCCTACAATAAGTGTACTACTTTTTTTGTCAAATGCATAGAAATCTCGCATGAAAATTTTACTTTTTTAAATTATTAATCTTCTCAAACAACTCTTATACTTTTTTATTTAAACTTGATAAAATCTGTACTATTAAAAATATATTGATTAAAATAATAATATAGGCAATCTCATGAAAGGAAAGGTGAAAATATAAAATGAAAACACTTATCAAAAACGGTACTGTTATTATTGATGGTAATCAAACTATTCATAATGGAGCAGTATTAACCAACAACAATAAAATTATAGGCCTTTATAAAGATTATGATAACATTCAAGCCGATTATATCATTGATGCAAAAGGAAACTATATTGTACCAGGACTAATAGAAACACATACACATGGGATTATGGGGTATGACTTTAACACCTGTAAAATAGAAGATATTGAAAAAATAAGTGATGCCGAGCTTCAAGAAGGAGGCACATGTTTTATGGCAAGTTTAACTTGTGAAAGTCAAGACATGATATTAAAACTTCTAGATCAATATGAAAAATGTCATACTCCAAACTTACTTGGTGTTCATATTGAAGGGCCTTTTTTAAGCGAGAATTATAAAGGTGTCATGAAACCTGAATGTTTACAAAAACCTAATAAAGAACATTTTGATCAATTCTTAAAACATTGTACAAAAATAAAATCAATGACAATCGCCCCAGAACTAGAAGGAGCATTAGAATTAATCACTTATGGTCATAATCACGGAATTGTGATGAATGTTGGTCATAGCAATGCTTCAGCTTCTCAAGTCTTACTTGCTGAAGAATACGGAGCAAAAGAAATCACACATTTATATAATGCCATGTCTCAACATATGCATAGAGACCCTGGTGTTGTGACCGGGGCAATACTATCAAATTTATTCTGTGAACTTATTGTGGATGGTTTTCATATTCATGAAGATATTATTAAAGCAACTTATCAATCTATTGGTAGAGATAGAATTATATTAATATGTGATGCGAATCCATGCAAAGGTTTACCTGATGGTTCTTATCATTTTCCAGGTAAAAATGTAGAAATCATTGATGGTAAAGCAAGTGTGAAAGAGACAGGCCGAATTGCTGGAAGTACTATTTCTTTAAACAAAGCATGTCATCTGATGATGAAATGGTGTCATTGTTGTATGAATGATGTCATTGCAATGGCATCTGTCAATCCTGCAAAACAATATCATCTCAACAAAGGAAGATTAGAAGTCGGATATGATGCTGATATTCTTGTTATGAATAATGAATTCGATATATTAACAGTTGTCAATCATGGTGAAGTAAAAATCAACAATCTATCTCAATATTAAAAAGTAGCATTCCTGCTACTTTTTAACTATTTTAATAATGATGCAATATATTGTCCAGCAATAGCTCCATCATTTGCTGCTGTAACAACTTGTCTTAAGTTTTTATGAGTCACATCTCCTCCAGCAAAAATACCTTTGATAGATGTTTCTTGATTTCTATCTACCTCAATATATCCATTCTCATTAACAATATCTAATGATTTAACAAAATCTGTAATTGGATCCAACCCAATAAATGGGAATATACCATTTGTTTCTATAGTAGATAATTCCTGAGTATTTGAATCTTCTATAACCAAAGCACTCACCTTATTATCTTTGATTTCAATATGATGAGGTTTCTTTAAATAATGCATAATAATATTTTCTTTAGATAACATCTTATCTACAATATATCTATCTGCTCTTAACACATCTCTTCGCACAATCACATGTACTGTACTTGCAATATCACTTAAATAAATAGCTTCTTCAATAGCAGAATTTCCACCACCAACAACACATACAACTTTGTTTTTAAAGAAAGGTCCATCACAGACTGCACAATAAGAAACACCTCTACCTGCCATTTCTGCTTCACCTGGAATCCCCATTTTTCTCTCTTTAGTCCCTGTAGCAATAAAGACATATTTTGCTTCATATTCTTTATCACCTACATAGACAACTTTATGATCATGCATATCTTTCACTTCAGTCACTTCACCAAATTCATATTTTGCGCCAAAAGATAAACATTGTTCATACATAGAATATGCAAGTTCTGGTCCTTTTTTGATAATTCCTGGATAGTTTTCAATCTCAGCAGTTGTATTTAACTTCCCTCCTGGAGCACCTCCATCTAAAACAAGAACACTCGCTCCTGCACGTGATGCATATAAGGCTGCTGTTAATCCAGCAGGACCAGCACCAATAACTAATAAATCTAACATTTAATTCACCCTTTCTATAAATTCTATAATTTCTTCCATAGTATCTATCATTATATCTGGTTTCAACGCTTCCATCTCTTTAGTCCCTTTCGGTGTCCATGTTACAGCACCTGTATAAACTCCAGCATTTTTACCAGCCAAGATATCACTTTGATTATCACCAATCATTAAGGCTTTTTGACATTTTGTTTCTTCTAAAACTTTTAATATACCTTCAGGATCCGGTTTAACACGACTCACCTGATCCATACCAAGTACAATTTCAAAATATTTCGTTATATCAAATAAATCTAATCCAATATACGCTGCTTTAGAATACTTTGTCGTCACAACTGCCATAGGATATTGCTTTTCTTTTAATATCTCCAATGTTTCCTTAACTGTTGGATAAATTGTGACATAATCTCCATGATGTGCATGATTATACTCTCTATAACAAGATACTAACTCATCGATCATATTTTCTGGGAAATAACGTCGAAAAGACTCCATTAATGTAGGCCCTAAAAACGAAAGATATTCCTCCTCACTTAATTTATAATCTGGTTTATAAATTTGAAAAACATGTTCAAATGATTTCTTTATTAATAAATCCGTATTTAATAAAGTCCCATCCAAATCAAATATAACTACAAAATCTTGTTTCATCATTATCAAACCTTTCCTTGGTATTATAACATATTATAGTTCTTATCTAAATCATTATGCTTAATGAAAAAGAGGTATAAACCTCTACATCATTTGATTTGTTAGTTTATTATAGTACACTAACTTAGAATAATAACTCTTATCTTGTCTATAAACAACAAACGAATTATCGCCATCATATTCACCGATACCATAATGGCCTAACTTTTCTTTTGTTTTATTAAATTCTGCTTCTCTTTGTTTGAACTGATTCATAAGTTTGACACTTGAATCTTGTTTACCAGTGAAAGAATATACCAAATTCATTTCTTCTTCATTAAAGAACAATTCATTAAAATCTTTAGACCCTATTTTCTTAAACGAAAAAGTCTCATCATTATAAGTATTTGATCTATTGAATTTTCTTTCTACAACAACAGATAATTGATCATTAATTTGTGTTTCATACTCCATATGAAAAGCAATATCATAATTATCTAACACTTGTATAGAATATGATTTATCAAAAGTATACTTACCATCCTGAGATAAGTTATTTTCATAATCTTTTATTTTTTCTACAACTCCATCAACATTTAAATAATCTTTTTGAAAATCTGCTAATGTATCATATGAGCCAACAATAAGTCTTGCCTCTTTATTTTCCATATCTGGCAAAGCGATAGCTTCAGTAATTTCTTTTTGTTGAAAGATATCAAATCCACTAAATATCATTGTATAAAACAAAGGCATAAATGCAAAAATACTAAAAACTAATAAATAAATGAAAAAACTTGGTATTCTTGTTTTCTTTTTTATTGGACGATATCGTCCTTGTAAATCCAAACCGCAATGCGGGCAGAATTTATCATTAGAATTTAAATCATGACCACATCTAGGACATTGTTTCATAAACTAATCCTCCTTAAAATACTTATCCATAAATTCTTCAAATTCATTTAAGAATTCTTGTTTTTTCTCCTTTTGAACCAATCTATCTTCTATCTTGAAATAATCTTCATCAAGATATTGATAACGCGACTTCACTTTTCCATTAGATATCACCTGTAGTGTAGGTGTCCAATCAAAATCTAATTCTTCATATATGTTATCTGTAAAAGCCTTTTCTTCTTTTGAAACGTCTTCATTTTTCACACGTTCTTTCCATTCTTTTACATTTAAATAGTAAAGACCTACTCCCTCATGACTTTCAACATATTCTTCTAAAACAGGATAAAAAGCTTGGCAGTCTCCACAATCCGGTCTTCCTATATACATCATAAATGTAACATCAGAATTTAAATTCTGTATTAACTTTTCATAATCTATTGTTTCTATTCCTTGTATTTGGAGTTTCGTTGTATGAGTTGAACACCCTACAAGTACAAATACACATAAGATCAATAACAATATCTTCTTCATATACATCCTCCATTTTGTTAAATATAACATAAACATAAAAAAAATAATACTCTTTTTACTGATATGTTTATTATAACTATTATTTTCATGTCTATTCACACAATAAAAGATGTAATACCTTTCCCTGATAATTGAAATGACTTCATTTATAACAAGATATTATGCCAAAACTCAATTAAGAATTTCAAAGGAAGAACTTATTTTTTTCAATCTCTATATAAGAGGTTTGGATAACACAAATAACTGAACTCCTATTTAAAGCTTTCTATATAAATTCTCATAGTATTTATCAGTGAAAATCATCTATTTAAGTCATTACTAAAACAAATGATTGTTTTAAAATACAATATATTACTCAAATAAAAAAAGAGATATAACGAAATATATCGATATACCTCTCTATATACTATTTAATTAAGCTTTCTCCAGTCATTTCTTTAGGAATTGGTAATCCTAATAATTGAAGAATTGTTGGAGCTAAATCCCCTAATTTTCCACCTTCTTTTAATTCTAAGTGTGTATTTGTTAGAATTAAAGGTACAGGATTTGTAGTATGTGCTGTAAATGGATTATTTTCTTCATCTAATAATCTTTCGCTGTTTCCATGATCTGCAGTAATTAACATAGTTCCACCTAATTCAAGAACTTTTTCATAAACTTCTCCTACACATTCATCAACAACACTTACAGCTTTAATAGCAGCTGGAATAATTCCAGTATGTCCTACCATATCACAGTTAGCAAAGTTAACAATAACAACATCATAGATATCTTTATCTAATTCAGCAATTAATGCATCTTTTACTTCATATGCACTCATTTCAGGTTGTAAATCATAAGTTGCAACTTTAGGTGAATTAATTAATACACGTGTAGCTCCTTCGATTTCTTTATCTACTCCACCATCCATAAAGAATGTAACATGAGCATATTTTTCTGTTTCAGCAATTCTTAATTGTTTTAATCCTTGAGCTGATAAATAGTCTCCTAATGTATTTGTAAGATCTAAAGAATGGAATGCAATATCACCATTAACAGTATCTGCATATCTCATCATACATACAAAATGAATATTCTTAGGTTTATCAGCTGGTTTAAAGTCATCATAAACATCTGCAGTAAATACATTAGACATTTGGATAGCTCTATCAGGTCTAAAGTTAGCAAAGATAATTGAATCATTATCTTCAATAGCACCATTTGTATCTGGATTATATCCAGGGATAACAAATTCATCATAAACTTCTTTAGCATATGAATCTTTTACATATTGTACTGGATCACTATAAGTTTCACCAGATTTACCAATTAATGCATTATAAGCTAATTCTACACGATCCATTCTCTTATCTCTATCCATAGCATAATATCTACCAGAGATACTTGCAATTTGACCTACACCAATTTCAGCCATTTTCACTTTTAATTCATTAACAAAATCCACACCACTATCTGGAGCAACATCTCTACCATCTAGGAAAGCATGTACATATACTTTTTCTAAACCTTGATCTTTAGCTAATTTTAATAATGCATAGATGTGTTCATTTGATGAGTGAACTCCACCATTAGATAACAATCCCCAAATATGTAACTTAGAATTATTTTCTTTTGCATGATTGATAGCTTTTAAGAAAGCTTTATTTTCAAAAAATGTCCCATCTTCTACAGCTTTATTAATTAATGTTAATGATTGGTATACAATTCTACCAGCACCAATATTTAAATGTCCTACTTCACTGTTACCCATTTGTCCTTCAGGTAATCCAACAGCATTTCCACAAGCTTTTAATGTTGTTGTTGGGTACATAGCCATTAAATCATCTAAATTAGGTGTATTTGCTAATTTAACAGCATTTCCATCAATACGGTCAGTTAAACCATAACCATCTAAAATACATAAAACTACTGGTCTTTTCTTCATTTTATTTCTACCTCCATATGAGCACATTATACAAAACAATTCAAAAAAAATAAAGTTTAAAGAATAATTTTTTCACATAAACGCTAAAAAGACACATAAGTGCCTTTATAGTCTATATTTTTCAACAATTTTATTCATTATATCCCATTTATCTTCCATGTCTTTTACTAGTTTAAACTGCGTACGACAACGATCAAGATTATGTGTAGGATACTGTGTTTTAAAATAAACATCCCCTTGAAGATAATCCGTTAAAAAACGCATTCCACATTCATAAGTCATCACTTTCGCTCCAATAGGCAAACAGTTCATTTCTTCTTCTGTAAGCTTATTGTCACATCCTTCAACAAACCCTTTTGTATAGATTTCAAAAAGATGCATATCACATTCTATCCTAGATAAATCTTTTTCATCTTCAGCACCAGTACTTGCACCAAAGCGAATAGAATCTCCAAAATCATTCACTGCAAGACCCGGCATGACTGTATCTAAATCAATAACACATATACCTTGATGTGTTTCATTATCAATAAGGATATTATTTAATTTTGTATCATTATGAGTCACACGCAAAGGAAGTTTCCCTTCCTTTTGTAAGTCTCCTAATATATTGGCTATATCCTCTCTATCTAAGACAAACTGTATTTCTTCTTGAACATCTTTTGCTCTCTGACATACATCTTCTTCAACAGCCTTTTTAAACTTTAAGAAACGATCATGTGTGTCATGAAATTTTTCGATTGTTTCATGTAATGTATGAGCCGGAAAATCTGCCAAAAGACTTTGAAACTTCCCAAAAGAAACGGCACTCTGATAAAAATCATCATCATTTCTTACTTCATCATAACTTGTCGTATTCTCAATAAAGTTATACATTCTCCAACAACATCCATCTTCATCTTGATAATAAGGTTTATGATCTTTTGTATAGATAACTGTTAATGTTTCTCTTTCAGGGTCTCCACCATTTTCTATAATCTTCTTCTTTAAAAATTCTGTAACATTTACAATATTCTCCATCAATTGATCAGGATTTTTAAAGATATTGGTATTAATTCTTTGTAAGATATATTTTTTACTATTTTCAACTAAATACGTATCATTAATATGTCCACTTCCATAAATATGACAATCTTCTATATGAATATGAACAGGAAATTGAGATACGATATTCTCTATAATTCTTTTTTCTTCCATAATTACCACAAATATTCAGGATAAATCCCTTGTCCTTTCATAGTTTGAATCGCCTTTTCTACCATTGGCTTATCTTCTTTATATGTGACTCCATACCATTGATCACTTGTTTTTAACACACGAACAGTTGCTTTATTTGTTGCAATTAAATGACTGACAACTGATGGAATAAAATATTCACATTTCAAAGGACGAGAAGTTAATCCTTGATCAAGAAAATCTTTCATACCATCTTCTATTTCTTTAAAAATACTATAAGTAAATCCCCACATATTCATAGAAACAGTTGTTCCAGATAATAATTCTTTATATTCATCATCTTCTAAATAACATATCTTACCATCTTTTTTCATAATATCTGTTTTTTCATCAACTTTTTCAAGATATCCATCTTCATTGACTTGACATACACCTCGAGAAACACTTCCATTCTCTGTCAATGTCTTGCTTACATCATAACCTACCATAACATAACGATAGAATGAATCATCTTGATGTGTTGATAAATACTGATAAATCAATTCAAATGCTTCTTTTCCATAATAATCATCTGCATTAATAACTGCAAATGGTCCTTTTACAACATCTTTACAACACATAATCGCATGAGCTGTTCCCCAAGGTTTTGTTCGCCCCTCAGGCACTTGATAACCTTCTGGAAGGTTATCAAGTTGTTGATAAACATAATGAACTTTCATGACTTTTTCTATACGTTTACCAATAGCCTCTCTAAATAGTTCTTCATTTTCTTTTTTAATAATTAAAACCACTTCTTCAAAGCCAGCTCTTTTTGCATCATAGATAGAATAATCTATGATAATTTGACCTTGTGGATCAATGGCATCAATTTGTTTTAATCCACCATAACGACTCCCCATACCAGCCGCCATAATTACCAATATAGGTTTTTGCATACTCTCACCTCTACATATCAACAAAACGTAACTCCATAGCTTCTAATTCTAATGTTTCAATCTTTTCACCATGCACATATAAATCAGTAGATAAAGGTTCTGTCGTATTATTAATAACTGCAATCTTATGCACATCTTCAAATGCTGCAACTTCAGTATTCACATTGCTGACATAGTATTTCTTCATTTCATCTTCTTTACCTGCTGCAAAATAAATAGCTCTTAAAAGCAATCTACAATTTTGTGGAGAATAAGGAAGCCCTGCAAAATATACACTACGTCCTTTCCCATAAGTATTCACAACAAGTCTTGCATACCCATGATATTGATCTAAGATTTGATAATTTTCTCCATGAGCATAAATACCATTCATACCTTCTCCAAAATCTAATGCTTCATCAATATCTTCTAATAAGAAATGCTCTGGATTCACTTCATTATATTTATCATGGCTAAGTGTAAATCCTACTTCTTTATCTACCCCTAATACATCACTTAATTGGAAAAATTGTCCTTGATATTGATATGCTGTTGGTTCTCCAACACCTATAAATCCTCCACCTTGATCAACCCATTTTCTAATTCTTGTCACAACATCTTCATCAATCCAATTCTTTTCACCTGACCAAGATGTATATGCACTACCTGCGTTAATAACGACTTTATAGTTATCTAGAACTCCATTTTTCACATCTTCAAAATTAATAAAATCAAGATCTATAGGCATACCACTTAAGCATTCAATAATACCCACATAAGAATAAATCTCTCTATACCATATCGCATGATGAACTTGATTATTCATCCATCTACGACTTTCTCCCCAGCAATTCAATATAGCCACCTTAAATGGAGATACATATGCTTTTGTTCCTTGAATTGTATCATGAATACTTCTAAATTCATCAACAACATGCGTAATTGTATCAATAAATCCAGGCCATTCTATAGCCAATTTTAAATAACCACCATATCCAATTCGATCTAATGGACTTCTTAAAATTGCACGTCTTGCTTTTAACCAATTGGTATGAGCCTCCGTTATAGGATCTCCACCCTCAGTAAACACATCAGGGAAGAAATAAGGAAGTAATCTACCTTCAGTATATTTTACTCCTTTAATATCAGAAATCATACGCATAGTCACACCATCACCTACTGAACCTACTACTGCATCTAATCCAATAGTTTCAAAGTATGGTCCATACGGTTCAGTTCCAATCCAATGATCACCTAAAAACATCATAGCTTCCTTACCATAACTATGCACTATATCTACTAGTTCCTTAGCAAGTTTACAAACTTCTCTTTGTTGAAATTCAATAAAATCTTTAAATTCTTTAGAAGGAACTCTAAACAAAGAATTATGATATCCTTGATCAACAATAAATTCAGGCCTAAACTTATATCCAACTTCTTTTTCAAATTGTCTTAAGATATATGGAGAGACACTTGCACTGTAGCCAAACCATTCAACATATTTTTCTCGTTTTTGATCATCAAAAGTTAAAGTAAATTGGTGAAAGAAAGTTGTAAAACGGATCACATCCACATGTGGATGATCTTCACAAAACTTTTTTAATTTTTCTTTTACATAAACTTGTGTTTTAGGTTGACGAACATCAAATGTTAATTGATGAGGAGCATCTTTCCAATCATTTGTAATAAAATTATACATATGAACTGGATCCCAAATTAAAAACGCTAAAAAACTTACAGTATAAACATGATATGGAATAGTTTGAATTGTAACTGTACCATCTTCTTCATTATAATCCCAAAGATCAACACTGACAACTTCTCCTGTTGTTCTATCTACAACTTCCCACCAAACTTTTGGATCATCAATAAAGTTAGGCTTTAATTGTTCTGTATGAAACCCTTTCATTAATGTAATTGTAAGTGTATCTGATTTTGCTGTATATCTATCTGTGATTAAATATTCTTGTTGAATTTCTTCAGGATTATTTTCAGCCCATTCATTATCTTTTCTAGTTGTATAATATGTTGCATAAATCTTTGCATCTAAATCTAATAATTCTTGAGGCATTTGTGTACCATCACAATCTCTAATAGCATCTGCACCAAGTTTTTCTTTTAAAGCTATTGTTTCATCTATAACATCCAAATCCGTTGGTAATGTTAATCTGCCATAATTTTTCATAATTTTCCCCCTATTGTAATATATTCATTTCAGTATCTTTATCAAAGAAATGTGTTTTATTCATAATATAAGTAAATGATCCTTCATCTCCTGCTTTTAAATCACTGCTACCAGGAACTTTCACAACAAACGGACTATCATCTTTTGTCATATGAATAAAGCTTTCAGAACCCATTAATTCCACTACATCAACACGACTTTGAAAAGAAGCTTCTGGATGATGCATAATATATTGAGGATGAATAGAAATATCTTCTGGTCTCACACCCATAGTCACTACTTTACCTACATACCCTTTTTCTTTTAATATTTTAGCTTTATCTTCAGGAATAGGAATACATATATCAGATAATTGAATACTTATAACATCACCATCTTCTACAATTGTTCCATCTCTAAAATTCATTTGAGGACTTCCTATAAATCCAGCAACAAACTTATTAATTGGATGTTCATATAAATATGTTGGTG
>DEPZ01000037.1:46098-53147 GCA_002359025.1 Erysipelotrichaceae bacterium UBA3379
TGATCATGAGTGACATAAATAAATGTTGTTCCTAATTGTTGATAGATTTTTAAAATTTCAACACGCATCTGAACTCTTAATTTTGCATCCAAGTTACTCAATGGTTCATCCATCAAGAAAACTTTAGGTTCACGTACAATTGCCCTACCAAGTGCAACACGTTGTCTTTGTCCCCCAGATAATGCTTTAGGCTTACGATCCAAGTATTCCTCAATTCCAATAGCTTTTGCAACACTTCTCACTCTTCGATCTATTTCTTTTTTATCAACTTTCGCAATTTTTAACCCAAATGCCATATTTTCATAGACTGTCATATGTGGATATAATGCATATGATTGAAATACCATTGCTATATTTCTATCTTTTGGAGAGATGTCATTCATTAATTGATCATCTATATACAATTCTCCTCTAGAAATATCTTCCAATCCTGCAATCATTCTTAATGTTGTAGACTTCCCACAACCAGATGGTCCTACAAAGACAATAAATTCTTTATCATCAATGTCCAAGTTAAAATCAAAAACAGCTTGAACATTATTTTCATAAATTTTATCTATATGTTTTAATGATAATTTCGCCATATCTTTTTCCTCACTTATTTATATCTTTTATTATACATATATAAAATGACAATTAATCCAGCTAACCCAATAAGCTCTAAAGTCAATCCCATATATCCTACATGTCTTTGTCCATAGAATAATAATCCAAAAGAAACAAAGAATATAATCACCATTATGATATTTTGTGTTTTTATATCCATATATTTCACCTAATCCTTCAATCCACCAAGTGTCATACCTTGAGTTAATTTCTTTTGTACCATGATGTATAAAATAAGTGTAGGTAACATCACAATAACAAGACCTGCATACATCATTCCATATTCCGCTTTACCTCTTGAAGCTTGTTGTAAAGCCAAAAGCCCAACTGGTAATGTTCTTGAATCACCACTCATTAATGTCAAGGCAATGATATATTCGTTCCAGAATGCTAAAAAGTTAAATAAAATAACTGTAACAATACTTGGTTTAGCCATTGGTATCATCACTTTGATCATTGTTTTAAAATATCCACATCCATCAATAAGAGCAGCTTCTTCATAAGCCTTAGGTAGTGTTTGGAAATAACTACTTAATAAATAAACAGTAAAAGGAATCGCAGTTGAAGCATAAATGACTGCTAAAACAACAATATTATTTAAAAAGAATGATCCTCCAAATAGATTATATATCACATCATCCCAACCAAGTAACATCAAGAAAATTGGAACAACAATATAATTCACATTAATAAATAAACCAGCCATAAAAAGCGTATTTAAGAATCTTTTTCCTTTAAACTTATAACGTGCCAACACATAAGCAGCTGGTAAAGACACCACAAGTAAAATAATCAAAGCCAATCCTGTTGCAACAACAGAATTCATAAAGTAACTACCCATATTAGCTTTATTAAAAGCATCAATAAAGTTTTGGAAATATATTCCAGCAGGTAATGCCCATGGATTTCCATAGAATTCACTATTTTCCTTAATAGATGCCATAAACACCCAAGCGACTGGGACAATAATAGAAATTGCTAAAGTGAATAATGCCACATATATAAAGATCTTATATAAACGATCCACACTCTTTCCTTTCATAAAACAACCCCCTACAATTCAATAGAATCTCTTTCTGTAGATTTATTTAAAATGAAGCTAAGCACAAACGAGAATATAAAGACAATTGCTGCAATAGCCATACCATATCCATAACTTGCATTATTATATGCTTGTTGATAAATATATCCTAAAGCAGTTTGACTCGCTCCATCAGGTCCCCCAGATGTTAAAGCATTTACCAATAAGAAACTAATATTAATTGTACTAATGACAAAGAATGTTAATGTTGTACGAATATTATCCCAAATAAGGGGAACAGTAATAGAAAAGAACTGTTTTATCTTTCCTGCTCCATCTAGTGCAGCAGATTCATAAAGATGTTCAGGTATGGATGACATACTTGCCATATACATAACCATATAATATCCAATAGCTTGCCAAATTAGAGCAAAAATTAATGAATATATAACTATATTAGGATCACCCATCCACATTCTTTTTAAGCTATCTAATTTTAAAAATCCCAATATACTATTTAATAGTCCTGATTGTGGATCATAAATTGCTCCAAAAATAGCAGAAATAACTACAACACTTAAAATGTTAGGTATATAAAATATTACTCTAAAAAAGTTTTTACCTTTAACATTTTCCTTAGATAGTATCGCTGCAAAAAATACTGCAATTACAAGTGTAATAATTGTTACAAGTGTAACTATTAAGATTGAGTTTTGGATAGATTGTAGGAAGTTTTGATCCTTAATTAAAATTTCAAAGTTTCTAAATCCTTGAAATGTTTTATTGTTGGAAAGTCCTCCCCACTTATATAATGACATTCTGAATACGTTAAATGTAGGTATTACCATAAATATTGTTACAAGAATTACAGCTGGTGCCATACAAGCAAATATAAATTTTTTCTGAGACTTTCTTTTATTCATCTACTCACACCTCTTTTTTAAATCAAACGGCGAGTTATAATAACTCACCGCTTGATTATTAACTAGTTTGTTTAACTATTGTAGTGCTGCCTTACATTTTTCAAAAGTGTCATTTAATTGAGACTTCCATTGTTCAGCAGTCATTGAACCATCAACTAATGAATCAATTGCTCCATATATAGCTTTCTTAAAATCTAATCCTTCAATTGTATCTGTTGTAGCCCAGTTTCCTAATGCAGGTAATACGCCTTCTTGCTCATAAATGCTATAGAATAACTTCATATCTCCATCAAGTTTTTCAACAATTCCTTTTACTGGTTGAACAACTGGAGTTTTAACCATTTCTCCATCTTTATTTGCAACTTCATTATTTAACATAATATCTATTGCTTTATCAGAATATAAGAACTTTATAAACGCCTTAGCATCTTCTGTATTTTCAGCATCCTTTGGTACCCATACTTGTTCAAAGTATGTGTAAGCATAACGATCTCCACCTTCTTCATATGCTGGTAAAGGCATGAATCCCCATTTAAATCCTTCTGGAGTTGACTCAGACATTTCTCCAACTACCCAGTTACCATTAGGCATAAATGCAGCTTCTCCATCTATTACAGCTTGTTGATTTTTCTTAAATCCACCATCACTATTTGCATTTGCTACTGTTGCATCCCAAGTGTAACTTGCTAATTTAGAAATTGTATCTATTACAAGTTGTCCTTCTTTTGAATTCCAAGTATCAGCATCATATTCTAATGCTTTTCTATAATATTCTGAACCACCTGCTCCATATAACATTGCAAATAAAGCTGAATCAAAATATCCTGATTGAGGATAAGTAAATAATGCTTTTCCTTCTTCCTTTAATTTATCTCCATATGCCCACATTTCATCCCATGTAGTTGGTACTTGTCCATCTTCAAATTGAGACGCATCATACCATAATCCTGTTGGTGAATAGAATATTGGAGCTAAGTAAGTTTTTCCATCTCCATAAGGTTGAGTAATTGCATTCTCTGCAAATCCATCTGCTAACTTGTCTTTTAATTCTCCTGTGAATACATCTGAAATATCTAATAAAGCGTTTTCCTTAATCATTGTTTCAGTAAATCCACTCTTTTGTCCAATGTTATAATAAACTACGTCTGGATATTCTCCATCTAACATTTGAGGTCGTAATTCTTCATCTAATTTAGATGAAAGTTGTAATTCAATATCCACATCTTGATTTTCTTCCTCAAAAGCTTTCTCTAGGTTTTTCCATATTTCCGCTCCATTTCCACCCTCAAATGCAGCTACCTTTAGAACTCTTTTCTCTCCTTCTGTTGTTGGCACATCTCCTGAAGTCTCCTTGCTACCACATCCCGCAAGTGTTGTTACAGTCATAAGTGCTACTAACGACATACATAATAATCTTTTCATAAATTCTCTACCCCTTTATATTTTTATAATTTCTTGTGTTTATAAAATAAAAAGTCTATTTACAATTTTTAGTATAATCCTTCGTAAACGTTTTTTCTATAGTTATATTGTGATGTTTTATTCATATATTGTTGTTGATAATTTATTACTAACATTATATCTTAACCGCAATTGTTTACCAATATTTTCTTTGTTATAATTTGTTATATAAATCATTTTTAGTAAAATTTATATATTTTGAGGAGAGAGAATATTAATATGAGAAAACCAAATATTATATTATTAATGTGTGATCAGTTTCGTGGCGACTGCTTATCTTTTAATGGACATCCAAATGTCGAAACTCCTTATTTAGATACTTTAGCAGCTACAGGCATAAACTTTGACAATGCTTACTCCGCTTGTCCTAGTTGCATACCTGCAAGAGTTGCACTATTCACTGGTAAAAGTCAAAAGAATCATGGTCGTGTTGGCTATGAGGACGGTATTCCTTGGAACTATAATCATATGCTTGCACAAGAATTATCCGATAATGGATATCAAACCCAATGTATAGGAAAAATGCACGTAGATCCACCTCGTTTATCCTGTGGTTTTAACAATATAAAGTTACATGATGGTTATCTAGGCCATTATAGAAGTAGTCTTATTCCCCACTACCAACATCAAGAAGTAACTGATGATTATTTATATTTTTTAAAAGATAAAGAGGGACAAACAGCCGATTTTAATGTAACTGGCCCTGAATGTAATTCCTGGGTAACTCACCCTTGGATTTATGAAGAAAAGCTCCATCCTACAAATTGGATAGTAGATGAAAGTATTCGTTTCTTAAAAACTAGAGATCGTACGAAACCTTTTTTCTTAATGAGTTCCTTTGTTCGCCCTCACCAACCTTTTGATGCACCTAAAGCTTATTTTGATTTATATAAAGATAAATCACTAAGAGAACCAGCAAGCGGCGATTGGGTAGATAAAAGCCTTACAGAAAAATATGGTTATATAAAAGACTCTATTTATGGTTGCAACAATAAAGACCTCCGTCATGAAGCTATGTGCGGTTATTATGCATGTATAACTCATGTTGATCATCAAATAGGTAGACTTATTACATCCTTAATTGAAGATGGCACCTATGATGATTCTATTATATTATTTTTATCCGATCACGGTGAGCTTTTATTTGATAACAACCTATATCGTAAAGCATTCCCATATGAAGGTAGTACTCATATTCCATTAATAGTTCATGTTGGTGATAACATAAAGCATATGCCACCATTTAGAAGTGATACTCTTGTTGAACTTAGAGATATAATGCCTACTATTTTAGACTTTGCCGGAATAAATATTCCTGAAGGTGTAGATGGATTTTCATTAGTCCCAGAGATTCGTGGTGACAAAAAAAATAATCGTGAATATATACATGGTGAGCATAGCTTCCACTCTAATTTATCTAGTCATTTTATTGTTACAACATCAGATAAATTTATATGGTATAGTGAAAAAAATGAGGAACAATATTTTGATCTAAAAGAAGATCCTAGAGAAGAATGTAATTTAATTGATAATCCTTCCTATAAAGATCGTATTAACTATTTGAGAAATTGCTTAATTAAAGAATTAGAAGGAAGAGAAGAAGGATATAGTGATGGCATTACTCTTAAAGAAGGTTGTAAACCTATAAATACCTTATCTCATATATTATAAATTATTTAACTTACAGCTTATAAAATAAACTTTAATAAAAGATAATGGAAGGATACGAAATGAAAAGAAATTTAAGCTTAATGATAAAACCATCTTCTAGTAAATGTAATTTAAAATGTAAGTATTGTTTTTATCATTCCATATCAGATGCCAGAGATATTAAAGATTATGGCTTCTTAGAAGAAGATACTCTTAAAGTTATAATACAAAAAGCTTCATTATATTGTAATGGTGGAAATTGTATAATAGGCTTTCAAGGAGGAGAACCATTACTTATAGGCTTAAATTTTTATAAGAAGCTTATAGAATATGTAAATGAGTTTAGTAATAAAACTACATTTTCATTTTCTCTTCAAACTAACGGCACTTTAATTACAGATGAATGGGCAATCTTTTTTAAAGAGAATAATTTTCTTATTGGTATATCCCTTGATGGTAATAAATACATTCATAATTTAAATAGAATTAGTTATAAAAATGAAGAAACTTTTAATAAAGTTATAAAAGGAATAAGTTTATTAAAAAAGTATAATGTTGACTTTAATATTCTTACAGTTGTTACTTCTGCTTTATGTAAGAAGGTTGAAAGCGTTTATAGCTTTTTTAAGAAGAATGATTTTAGATATCTTCAATTTATACCTTGTTTAGAACCATTAGAAAATAAAAACCTATCTCTAAGTGAATTTTCTATCACTAAAGATGAGTATAAGAGCTTCCTAATAAATCTATTTAATCTTTGGTATAAAGATGCCCTAGAAAATAATTATATAAGTATAAGAATGTTTGATAATATTCTTGGGCTGTTTTTCAACCAAAATTATGAGGCCTGTGATATGAAAGGGGTTTGCTCTTGTCAACATATTATAGAAAGTGATGGTTCAGTGTATCCATGTGATTTTTATACTTATGAAACTTATAAAATCGGAAATATTTTAACTGACTCCTTTGATAATATGCATATGCATGATACTACAATAAAATTTTTAAAGGATTCTACAAAAATTAATGACAAATGCCAATCTTGTAAATACTATTCCATTTGTAGAAATGGTTGCAGACGTCATAGAGAAAATCAAGACAATGCTCTAAATTATTTTTGTGAATCATATTATGATTTTTACTCTTATTCACTTGATAAATTTAATAATTTATATCATAAATTGAAGTCTAATAGAATTTTTAATTAAAGCCATATAACTAATAGTAGCCTCTAAAAGATACATATAATATATTTATATGTATCTTTTTATTAATAAGCAATAAACTTATATAATTTTAAATATGAAACGCAAAATAAATTAATACTTTTACAGGTTATAATTAAAAGTATCTTTCTAAAATAATAAAAATATAATATTGTTGTTATA
>DEPZ01000037.1:53156-54263 GCA_002359025.1 Erysipelotrichaceae bacterium UBA3379
ATACCAATATTATCAATTTAAATATATTGTGCTATAATAAAATAAATATATATAATGGGGGATATGAGATGGGAAGCACTAGATATCTAATAAATAAAAATAACTATGATCCTAACTACGAACTACTTTACATTAGTAAATCTAAATTTGAAAATGATTGGCATAGCACTGCTCACTTTCATCCTTTCACAGAAATATTTTTTATAACTGATGGAAAAGGAGCTTTTCATCTAGATGACAAAATTGTAAATGTTAACAAATGGGATCTTATAATAATTAATCCTAACTGCCTACATACAGAAAAATCTTCTTTATCTGATGTGCCTTTAGAATATATAGTTCTTGGAATAGATAATCTTCTTCTAAATTTTCCTGACTCATATAGTCTAACAGATAATGAAAAACAAATAAAATTGTATGAAATACTGAATTTTGCTCAAGATAAGGATTTAATACTGACTTATTTTAATACATTAATTAATGAAATAGAAAATAAAGATTTTAATTACGAAATTGTTTGTAAAAGCATACTTACTCTATTCATAACACACATCATTAGAAACACAAATTCATTACTATTCATAGAAGAATCTCACGAAAAACTTAACCTAGAATGTATAAAGATAAAAAACTATATAGACTCTCATTATTCACAGAATATAACTTTAGATTATCTATCCGACTTATCCTATATGAATAAATTTCACTTAGTTCATACTTTTACTAAACAAATAGGTATATCACCAATAAATTATGTTATAAACAAACGTATTCAAGAAGCAAAAAACCTTCTTGTTACAACTAACTATTCAATTAGAGATATTGCATCTATAGTTGGCTTCTCAAACTCTTCTTATTTCAGTCAAATGTTCAAAAGAGTTTCAGGAGTAACACCTAAAAACTATAGACTTAAAAATTTAAATACAGAAAATAATAAAAAAAGCTGAAATAATTCAGCTTTTTTTATTATTCATTAATCTTTAGAATGGATTTTATAACTTCTCCACCTAATATCATTCCTGCTACTGGAGGAACAAAGGATATGCTTCCTGGTATTTGTCTTTTAGCTGCACACTTTTTAGTTCCACCTGTACAAACGCATCCTGT
>DEPZ01000009.1 GCA_002359025.1 Erysipelotrichaceae bacterium UBA3379
TTTTTGAAAAAAATAAAAAAAATATCAAAAATGATATTTTTACGCTTTACATATATCTTGGCTATCCAAAATAATTGTTACTGGACCATCATTTAATAAAGAAACTTTCATGTCAGCTCCAAACACCCCTGTTTCTACATGAACTCCTTTTTCTGCTATCTTTTGATTAAAGTAGTCATATAGAGGTATTGCATATTCTGGTTTTGCAGCATCTATAAAACTTGGTCTTCTTCCTTTTCGACAATCTGCATACAATGTAAACTGAGAAATTGATAACACACTGCCATTTACATCCTCTAAACTTAAATTCATTTTCTGATTTTCATCTTCAAACACTCTTAACCCTATCATCTTATCTACCATTTTATCAACAATTTCAAAAGTATCACTTTCACAGAAGCCAACCAAAACCATAAATCCTTTCTGTATACTTCCATGTTGAACTCCATCAATCACAACATCACTGTGTTTTACACGTTGAACAATAATTTTCATTTTTTCCTCCATTTCTATACTTTAAAACCAATGTTTTATTTATACACTTGTCTGCTATTCACAATTTATCAAAATTTGATATAATGATTATATCAAATTTTACAAAAAAGGAAAGATATTATGGCAACAACTCTCGCACATAGATTACGTCCAAAATCTTTAAAAGATATACTTGGACAAAAACATATTATTGGTGAAAATGCACTTTTTACTCAATTTGTTAAAAAAAATCATCCAATGTCTACAATATTATATGGACCTCCTGGATGTGGAAAAACAACTCTCGCATCAGCTCTTGCTAATGATCTGAATATTCCTTATCGACTTTTCAATGCTTCAACTGGTAATAAAAAAGAAATGGATATGATTATTGCAGAAGCAAAACTTTCTGGAGAACTTTTTGTTATTATCGATGAGGTTCATAGATTAAATAAAGATAAACAAGATCATCTGCTTCCTCACATCGAAAATGGTTTACTTATTATTGCAGGGTGCACAACCGCAAATCCATATCACTCTATCAATCCAGCCATTCGTTCAAGATGTCAGATTATAGAAGTCAAACCATTATCAAACGAAGATATTATCGAAGGTATTCATAGAGCAATGGTTGATGAAAATGGATTAAAAGGGGAATATCAAATCGACGAAGAAGTTATTGAGTCTATCGCTAAATTAAGCTCAGGTGATATAAGGTTTGCATATAATGCATTAGAGACACTTACAATCTTATCTCAAGATAATCATATCACTCTAGACATATTAAAAAATTCCCCATTAAGAGCCAATGCACAATTCGATAAAGATGAAGACCAATATTATGATACACTCAGTGGTTTACAAAAATCTATACGAGGTAGTGATCCCAATGCTGCCATGTATTATTTTGGAAAACTCATCGAAGCCAATGACATTGAATCATTAGAAAGAAGAGTCATCACTACAGCTTACGAAGATATCGGACTAGCCAATCCTAATGCTTGTATGCGTACTGTCATGGCATTTCAAGCTGCCAAAATCATTGGTTTTCCCGAAGCACGCATTCCAATCGCAAGTGCCATTCTAGATTTATGCTTATCTCCTAAATCAAAATCGAGTGAACATGCGATTGATGCTGCATTAAGTTCTCTTGCCAAACATCCTTACAAGGCACCAAATTATTTAAGATTAACTCCTGTAGGACTAGCAGAAGATGAAAAATATGATTATTCAAGACCAGAGTTATGGGAATATATTCAATATCTCCCTGATCCAATTAAAAACGAACAATTCTACATTCCATGGATGTCTAGCAATTATGAAAAAGCCTTAGCTGAAAACTATCGCCGTATTTTAAAACACGGCCGTACAAATAAAATTAAAGAACTTAATCATACAAAAAGAAATCCTCAGTGATTTCTTTTTATTATCACTGAAGATCTTTCAATACTTCTTCAACAGTCTTTTCAAAACATTCAAGATTGACATCATACCAATGAACATCAAATTGATTTTTAAACCATGTATATTGTCTTTTTGCATATTGCCTTGAATGTTTTTTTATATTCTCATAAACGTCATCTAAAGAGATAAGTCCATCAAAATAATCAAACCACTCTTTATACCCAATGGCTTTCATACTTTGAAAATCTCTTGTAAGACCTAATTTATATAAATCAGTCACTTCTTTTTCCAATCCCATATCTCTCATCTTATCAACACGTTGGTTAATTCTTTGATAAAGAATCTCTCTTTCAAGAGTCAACCCTATAAAATATGTATCATATAAACATTGATGTTGTTGACTCGCTATAACATCACTTTTTTTACGTCCTGTATTTTCAAATATTTCGATAGCTCTTAATACACGTCTTCGATTATTTGGATGTAGTTCTTTTGCACTTAATTCATCGATATTCATCAAATACTGATGCAATTCATCATTAGAATAATCTTTAAATTTTTCTACATATTCCTCATGCTTTGTATCTTCATCTTGAAACTGATAATCAAATAAAGCAGCTTTAATATACAAACCTGTTCCACCTACAATAATAGGAACCTTTCCTTTATGAGAAATTTCTTCAATTTTCTGTCTCACTGTTTTTTGAAAATATTTAACACTATATGAATCAGTTGCTTCTAAGATATCTATACAATGATGTTTGATTCCTTCCATTTCATCAACAGTAACTTTTGCAGTACCAATATCCATATGCTTATAAATCTGCATAGAATCACCACTAATAATTTCACCATTTAATCTTTTTGCCAGTTCTACACCCATTCTTGTCTTCCCAACACTTGTTGGACCCACAACCACAATCACTCTAGTCATTGATTTTACCAATTCCTAACAAACTATATATAATAGAAATCACTAGAGATACAAATATTGTCATACCAAACGAAGTGATATAAAAATCCGGTTCTAAAACCCATTGACATAAAGATAAAACAAAACCATTAATCACAAGTTGAAAAATACCTAAAGATAGAATTGTAATTGGAAAAGCAATAAAAGTTAATACAGGTTTTACAAAAGTATTAAGCAATGCCAAAATAATCGCTACTAAAAAAGCAACTCCAAAACTAGAAACATAAACTGAATCAAATGCATAGGACACAATCATAATAACTGCTCCTCCAAGTATAAATTCAAACAAAAGTTCAAAAATTCCCTTTCTCATTAAACCACCCTCTTAAATAATTTTTCCAATTCATAATCGCTATAAAACAAAATTGTTGGTCTTCCATGTGGACAAACATATGGATTTTCACATCTCATCAGATTATCAAAGATGACTTGCATATCTGATAATGATAAATATGTATTTGCTTTTAAAGATGCTTTGCAACTTAATGTCGCAATAGCATGTTCTTGCAATGCAATAACATCCAAATGATTTTTATGTAAAACTTCTTGTATCATTTCATCTACAAATTTATTTTCATCTATTTTTTTCATCCATAATGGTAAACTTCTTAAAATATATCCATGTTCCCCAAACACTTCCAAATGAATTCCTACATTCTCTAAAATATCTTTTCTTTCTTCCAACACAAGAAACTCACTCATTGGATACTCTAACTGTAAAGGTACAAGTAATGGTTGCATGGTTAAATCCAAATGTGAAAATTGTTCTTTATAATACTCATAGTTTATACGTTCTTGGGCAGCATGCTGATCGACCATATATAATCCTTTTTCATTTTCTCCTATCAGATAAGTTCCATGTATTTGTGTTTTGGCATATATTTTTTCTTTAATGGGTTTTTGTTGGAATGTTTCTCTTGGCTTTTCAAAGATAGGTTGTTTGATTTCCTGTGGTGTACTTTCTATCTCTTCTTTTTGATAGGTTGTTTCCGGTTCTTTTACAATATAATTTTGTTGAACATCATAGGTTGGTTTTGGTTCAGGTTTTTCTATAACAATAGGTTGTTCTAAATCAAATGTCACTTGATCAATCTGGGGTTTAAAAACATCTTTTTTCTCTTGTGATTTGACTTGATAAGTGAGATTAACTTGCTCTAAAGCTTCGCGCACTCCATTAAATATTAAATCTTTAAGTTCAAACTCTTTAGAAAAACGAACTTCTAACTTAGATGGATGTACATTGACATCTACAAGATATGGATCGACTTCTATATTGATTACAGCTATAGGAAAACGATTATCAGCCAAATACATACGATACGCACTATTCACAGCATCTATACTCATAACATTTTTAACATATCTATGATTGACGAGTGTAATAATATTAGTTTTTGAGGCCCTTGATGTATCAATCTTACTAATATATCCTGAGACTTCAAACTCCTCATTCTCAATTTGAATAGGAATCATATTTTTAGCTGTTGCAATACCATACATACTTGCAATAACTTCTAATAAATTACCCTTCCCATTTGTTTTAAAGATACATTTGTCATTATGATATAAACCAAAAGCAATATGCGGATAAGCTAAAGCTATACGCTCTACATATTGGTGTATAGCTGCAAATTCACTATTAACAGATTTTAAATATTTTAAACGAGCAGGTACATTTTGAAATAACTTTGTAATTGTAATTTGTGTACCTTTAGGCAAATCGCAAACACCTTCATCTTGCAATTTACCAAACTCATATTGTACATATACACCTTGTTCACCTTGAGATGTTCTTAAATCAAAGTGCGAAACTGATGCAATAGAAGGTATTGCTTCCCCTCTAAATCCTAAAGTCATAATATTAAATAAATCATGATCATCTTTGATTTTACTTGTCGCATGGCGGCTAAAACATAACAGGGCATCTTCTTTTTCCATACCATCGCCATTATCTACCACTTTCATCAAAGAAAGTCCACCTTCTTCAATAAACACATCAACTCTCGATGCATTGGCATCAATACTATTTTCTACCAATTCTTTAATAACACTCGCCGGTCTTTCAACGACCTCACCAGCAGCGATTTTATTTGAAAGGACTTCATCTAATTGTCTAATTTTTGCCAAAATATCACCTCGTTTCTATAAGAGTTTTTTTAGTTCTATTAATGTACTTAAAGCATCTAGCGGAGAAAGTGACATTGGATCAATGCGTGATAAGGCTTTTTCTACTTCACTTTCTTTCACTTCAACTACTGGAGATACTTCACCGACGACTTTTTCAATATCGTTATTTTCTAATGATGTTAAAATAACTTTAGCACGTTCTACAACTTCATCAGGAAGTTTCGCAAGTTTTGCAACATTAATCCCATAAGAACGATGACTCTTGCCATTTTTAATCTTATAAAGGAAAACAATATGATCTCCTTCAACTGATGCACTTGCATGAACATTTTGAATATGAAATTTCTCATCCATCATTGTTAATTCATGATAATGCGTAGAAAATAATGTTACACAACGAATTTTTGTCGCAATATACTCAATCATTGCTTGTGCAATCGCCATACCATCAAAAGTTGCTGTTCCTCTTCCAATTTCATCAAATATAATCAATGAATTCTCTGTTGCATATCGAAGAGCATTATTCGCCTCTAACATCTCAACCATAAATGTAGACTGACCCGAAACCAAATCATCACTTGCACCAATACGAGTAAAAATCTGATCAAAAATAGGTAGATCAGCTTTATCACATGGTACAAAAGATCCTATTTGTGCCATAATAATACATAAAGCAACTTGACGCATATATGTTGATTTTCCACCCATGTTTGGCCCAGTTATCAATAAAACTGGTTCATTGGTTTGAATATGTGTGTCATTTGGAACATAGTTTTGTCTAGAAATAACCTGTTCAATAACTCCATGTCTTCCATTTTCAATATCTACGCGATGTTCTTGATTAAATGTTGGTCTGACATATCCATTTTGACTTGCTTTAGAAGCTAAAGCTTGATAAACATCAACATTGGCTACAACATTGGCTACATCTTGAATCAAATGAACATCTTTTTTAATATAATCTCTTATTTGAGTAAAAATATCATATTCCAATGAAATGATTTTATCATTCGCACTTAAGATTTTTGCTTCCATCTCTTTAAGTTCTGGTGTAACAAACCTTTCAGCGTTTGATATACTTTGTTTTCTTGTATATTCAAACTCTTCTTTGATTAAAGGTAAGTAGCTCTTTGTTACTTCAATAAAATACCCAAAGATTCTATTATATCCGATTTTTAATCCTTTAATACCTGTTTTTTCTCTTTCTTTTTGTTCAAATTCACTTAACCATTGTTTTCCATTTTCACGAATATATCTTAGTTCATCCAATGTTTGATTATATCCATCTTTGATCAATCCACCTTCTTTTAATGTTAGAGGAGGATTATCTACAATCGCTTCATCAATTAAATTTGTAATATGTGATAAATCTAGTAATTGATCGGCAAGTTCTTGTATATAAGGATAGTCTAAAGATAATAGTTGATGTTTCAATTCAGGTATGACTTTTAATGAAGATCCAATCCATTTTAAATCTCTAGCATTGACATTTCCAAAAGCAATTCTACCTGCTAATTTTTCAATATCATAAACATCATTAATAATATCTTTAATTGTTTCTCTTTCAATAAAATTATCTATCAAGACTTCAATAATATCTAATCTTTTCTCTATTTTCTCTTGATTAATTAATGGTCTGTCTATCCATTGTCTTAATAACCTTGCTCCCATAGCAGATTTTGTATCATCTAACAGCCATTGTAATGTTCCATAGTTTTCATTATCACTATTTTTAATTAACTCTAATGATTTTTTAGTATATGAATCCATATAAATATAATCATCTGTTTTGACTTCATGGATGATTTGTAAATGACCCAATTCTCTTTTTTGAGTTTCTAACATATAGTTAAGTAATAGCGAACACACTTTAATTTGTTTTAAATCTTTAATATTTTCAAATAACTTTTTATAGTTATCATTAAATCTATCTTCTTTATAATATGAAACAAAGATATCATCATATGTAAAATTCTCATCACTGACTACAATTTCTTTTAATCCTAATGCATCAATTTGATTCTTTAATAAATGTTCTTGTTTATCAAAATTAACAACATAGAACTCCCCTGTAGAAATATCACAATAAGCCAAACTATATTGAAAATCAAATATACCTAATGCTCCTATATAATGATTTCTCTTTTCATTTAATGATGTATCCATGATTGTTCCAGGTGTAATAATTTGTACAACCCCTCTTTCAACAATCCCCTTTTTTCCTGGATCAGATAATTGTTCTACAATCGCTACTTTATGTCCTAAATCAATGAGTTTTTGTATATATCCTGTAACCGAATGAAAAGGAACACCACACATTGGAACACGTTCTTTCACCCCAGCATTTTTACCAGTCAGTGCTAAATCTAATGCTTTAGAGACAACAATCGCATCATTAAAGAACATCTCATAGAAATCTCCTAACCTAAACATCACTATAGCATCTTTATTTTCTTCTTTTATTTTTAAATATTGCATCATCATTGGTGAATATTTTTGTTTCATTGTCATCGCTCCTTCATCAATTTGTTTTCATATTATAGCATATTGTACATCAAAAAGAAAAGAGTTCCTTTGGGATTTGGAACTCAACTACTGGATAAAATGAGGATTGATTTCAATATCATCAAAATCATCCCATACTTCTTCTTCTGTTTTAACTTCAACTTTAATACATGTTTCACCACTAATTTCGATTTGCATTTCCTTTTCAATTTCTAATGTTGCTTGATTATCATCACAATTGACAACTAGACATTCTGGAGCAGATAAACATCTTGCTTTCACTTGATCACTTGTTTCAAATTCTCTATTTTCTTTTTTTGTAACTTGCATATCATCAATATAAGTGATTTGATGCTTTTCCACTGCTGAATCTAACTCTTCATGAAAACAATACCAAATATGAACATCAAAAGTTCCCACAATTTTTGGTATTTTATTTTTAATTGCAGCTTCATAATGATGATTTGTAATCCAACATCCTAATATCTTATTGGGTTGTTGTTTTAAAGCAAAACTATAAGTATTCCTTGAAAGCTTCTTGCCTTTTGCAACAATCGCCTTCGTATAGATTTCTCTAATATTATTGCCCATAAATCCACCTCTCTATACTATATGACAATTTCATCAAATTAACACTTATTTATCAAAGAAAACAAAAAACCAGAAGCAATTCTTCTGGTTAGTATACTGTCATCTTCATTGAAGACAAGAGTTCAATGCAATCTTATTGTTTATGAGAGTTAGAAGAGTCTTTTAACACAACGTCATGTGCTCCACCTTCTACGATACTTGTTGCAGAAACAAGTGTAATTTTTGCTTTTTGTTGAAGTTCAGGAATAGTTAATGCTCCACAGTTACACATTGTTGATTTAATCTTACTTAATGTTAATCCAACATTATCTTTTAATGAACCAGCATATGGCACATAAGAATCAACACCTTCTTCAAATGAAAGTTTTGCATCTCCTCCCATATCATAACGTTGCCAGTTTCTTGCACGAGCACTTCCTTCTCCCCAGTATTCTTTCATATATTGACCACCAATACTTACTTTATTTGTTGGTGATTCATCAAAACGAGAGAAATATCTACCTAACATGATAAAGTCACTACCCATTGCAAGTGCTAGAGTCATGTGATAATCATGTACAATACCACCATCACTACAAATTGGAACATAAATTCCAGTTTCTTTAAAATATTCATCTCTTGCTTTTGCAACTTCAATTGTTGCTGTAGCTTGACCACGACCGATACCTTTTTGTTCACGAGTAATACAGATTGATCCTCCACCAATACCAATCTTAATAAAATCAGCACCAGCTTCTGCTAAGAATCTAAATCCTTCAGCATCAACCACATTTCCAGCACCAACTTTCACGCTATCTCCATAATGGTCTCTGATCCATTGAATTGTGATTTTTTGCCATTCAGTAAACCCTTCACTAGAATCAATACATAACACATCAGCACCAGCTTCTACTAAAGCAGGAACACGTGTTTCATAATCTCTTGTATTAATACCTGCACCAACAACATAACGTTTAGATGCATCTAGTAATTCATTTGGATTAGATTTTCTTGATTCATAATCTTTTCTAAATACAAAATATTCTAATCTTCTATCATCATCAATAATTGGTAAAGCATTTAATTTATTATCCCAGATAATATCATTTGCTTCTTTTAAAGAAACACCACTATGAGCAGTAATTAATTTATCAAATGGAGTCATAAATTCACTAACTTTCGTATCTAAATCCATACGAGACACACGATAATCTCTACCAGTGACAATTCCTACCAATTTACCATTTGCACTTCCATCTTCTGTTACAGCCATTGTAGAATGTCCTGTTCTTTCTTTTAATGCGATAACATCTCTTAAAGTTTGATGAGGTGCTAAATTTGAGTCGCTAGGAACAAATCCAGCTTTATAGTTTTTCACTTTTCTTACCATTGCAGCTTGATCTTCAACAGTTTGAGATCCATAAATAAATGAAACTCCACCTTCTCTTGCTAAAGCAACTGCCATCGTATCGTTTGATACAGATTGCATAATTGCAGATACCAAAGGTATATTTAAAGATAATGCAGGTTCTTCACCTTTTTTAAATTTAACCAAAGGTGTTTTTAAACTTACATTTTTAGGTTGACACTCTGTACTAGAGTATCCAGGTACTAATAAATATTCATTAAATGTATGTGATGGTTCGTCAAAAAAATATGCCATTTTACTCTCTCCTTCTTGCTTATTTATTAAAGAATTATATAAATTTTTGATTACTTAGTCAACTATTTTCTTTAATTGTTGATTGATATCATCTTGTAATGATAAAACAAGCGAATTAACTTCTTCTTTTGAAGCGAGATAATTAACAATAAGGGGATGTGTATCAAAACTTTTTTTACATAGTTGATACTCTTCAATAAGCTGATCACATTGATTCCCTTGACTTTTTTCTTGAACAATTCTTTGTTGCATGAGTTTTAACTTGTTTTCTAAATCATGTAATGTTTGATCTTGATGTATCAACTGTTCATATTTTTGATACTCTTTAACAACTTCCTGCCCTAAAAGCCAAGTATGCAATAACTTGGCTTTTTCTTGAATGTCTTTATTCAACTTCTTCACCTTTTAGAGCCCATGTTTTGGCTTCAGTGACTTTGACTTTAACAATACGTCCAATATGTTCTTTATTTCCTTTAAAATTGATTAATTTTTGATGAGCAGTATATCCTGTTAACATTTGATCATCTTTTTTAGATGTTCCTTCAACCAATACATCTACAACTTGATTAAGATATTTTTGATTTTGTTTAAAAGCTTTTTCATTAACAAGTTCATTTAATCTATATAAACGTTGTTCTTTTGTTTTGATATCAATATCGTCTTCCATTCTTGCTGCAGGTGTACCTTCTCTAGGAGAATAGATAAATGTATAAGCTAAATCATACTCACAATAATCATACAAAGTCATTGTATCTTCGAATTGCTCATCTGTTTCTCCAGGGAATCCTACAATAACATCTGTTGTCAATGTACAGTCAGGAATTTTATTTTTAATTTTATCAAACAATTCTAAATATTGTTCACGTGTATAACGTCTACCCATACGTTTTAAAACTTCACTATTTCCTGATTGAACAGGTAAATGAATTGCAGGCATAATGTTATCATATTTAGCAATTGTATCAATCATTGCATCACTAAAATCCCAAGGATGACTTGTTGTAAAACGAATACGAGGGATCCCAATTTTCGCTACATCTTCTAACAATGAAGCAAAATCATATCCTGTTTGGAAATCCTTTCCATAAGAGTTAACATTTTGTCCGAGTAATGTAACTTCTTGATATCCTTTTTCCTTTAGTTCTTGTACTTCTTCTAAAATTTCTTCTTTTAAACGAGATCTTTCTTTTCCTCTTGTATAAGGAACAATACAGTATGTACAAAATTTATTGCAGCCATACATAATATTAACCCAAGCTTTATATGGGTGAGCTCTATGACTAGGAAGATTTTCTATAACATCTCCCTCTTTTGACCATACTTCTAAAACCATTTCTTTTTCAAGCATTGCTTGCTTTAATAAAACAGGCAATCTATGAATATTATGTGTTCCAAAAATCAAATCAACTTGAGGATGTTTTTCTAAAATCTTATTCACAACAACTTCTTCTTGAGCCATACATCCACAAATACCAAAGATAATATTTGGATTTGTACGTTTCACATTCTTTAAATAACCAATCTTACCAAAAACCTTTTCTTCAGCATTTTCTCTAATTGCACAAGTATTTAATAAAGCAACATTTGCTTCTTTAATATCTTCTGTTGATTCATACCCCATGCTTTCTAAAATACCTGCTAATGTTTCTGAATCTCTTTCATTGGCTTGACAACCATATGTTTGAATAAAATATTTTTGTCCCTTTCCTATCCCAACCATATCATTTGGAATAAAAAAAGCATCATCTATATGATGAATTTCATCTTTTCCTCTATGTTTCGCATCTTTTAAAGATGGACCTTTAAAATATTGACTATAATCTTTCATTTTTTCACCACTTTCCAATCTATTATAGCAAATCTTATACGATATCACAAATATTATAAATAATAAAACGAGAAAAGCAATAACTTTTCTCGTTTTATCATATTCTAACCAAAGAATCCATCTGGTTGAATTGAGAAGTAAAGAACTCCACCTTCTGGTGTTTTCTTGAATAGACTTTTACAATGAGATGCAGCAGCATCAGGACTTAATTCTGTTTCACATTCAAATTCAGCTTTAATTCCTGTTTTCTTTATAAATTTACATTTAACTTTATCATCTTCATACCCATCGAAAAAATCAATTAATTTTTGCACTTGAGCAGTAGACATTAGTAATTTTACCATATTAATATTCCTCCTTAAATTACACTATTAGTATACACCATTTTATATATAAAAATAAAGAGTTTTTTACTTCATTTCAACATTTAATCGTAAAGATGTCACCACATCTTCATCTATCGTCAAATCATAAAATGAAGGAATACAGTAAATCTCATATCCACCAGGTGCTACATATCCTCTTGCAATAGCAATCGCTTTCATCGCTTGATTTAAAGCAGCAGCTCCGATAACTTGAATTTGAATAGATTGATGTTCTCTTAGTAGACTTGCTAAAGCTCCAGCAACTTTGCTAGGTTTTGATGATGATGATACTCTAATCATTTCCATATTAAAAATCCTCCTTACTTTAATATATGTAAGGAGGATTGATTTAGAACTTAAAAGGATGTGCAGGATCAATCTGTATTCTTTTTATCTCATAACATTCATTTTTCTTATTAAATTTAAGTAAAGTTGCTAACAATTGTCCTTGTCCTTCAGCTGGCTGAAATTGTGTCATTAAACCATTTCTCATTCTTGAAATAATACTATCTTTGTCACAACCAATGACACTCATATATGGACCAGTCATCCCAACATCACTTTGATAAGCTGTTTTATTAGGTAAAATTTTCTCATCAGCTGTAGGAACATGTGTATGAGTTCCAAGTACAGCTGAAACTTTACCATCTAAATAATACCCTAAAGCAATCTTTTCACTTGTTGCCTCAGCATGAATATCGACAATATGTATATCACTTGTATCATCAATTAAAATATCATCAATAGCTTCAAATGGATTTTGAGATTTACCATCCATAAATGTAATTCCTAATAAACTCGTTACTCTCACTTTTTTCCCATTAACATTAATCATACGACTTCCTACACCTGGAAGAGCTTTAGGTTGATTATATGGCACAATCAAACGGTCAGCCTCATCTATATAATCAAAAATTTCTTTTTTAGAAAAAGTATGATTCCCCATTGTCATCAAAGATATTCCTTGAAACAAAAATTCATCATAATGTTTCCTAATTAATCCTTTACCATGAGTTGCATTCTCCACATTTGCGATGACCATATCGACTTTATATTTTTCTTTAATACGTGGTAAATACTCACTAATCATATTTCTTCCAATTGAAGAGAAAACATCACCTATAAAAAGTATATTCATTCAATACCTCCTTAAAAAAAGATAGGAATTTCCTATCTTTATTTAGCAATTTCATTAGCACGAACTTCTCTAATCACTGTCACTTTAATATGACCTGGATAAGTTAATTCGCTTTCAATTTTTTCTTTGATTTCTCTAGCAAGTTTATGACTTGCAAGATCATCTACTTTTTCAGGTTTTACAATAACACGAACTTCACGTCCAGCTTGAATTGCAAAAACCTTTTCAACACCTTCAAAGCTTTTTGGAATTTCTTCCAATTTTTCAAGTCTTTGAATGTAGTTCTCAATTGTTTCACTACGACTTCCCGGTCTTGCTGCCGATAAAGTATCAGCTGCAGCAACAAGAATTGAAATCACACTTGTTGGTTCTACATCACCATGATGTGATTCTATGGCATTAATAACTGTCGCATTTTCTCCATATTTTTTTGCAAACTTCGCACCTAACTCTACGTGGCTTCCTTCCATTTCATGATCAATTGCTTTACCAATATCATGCAATAAACCAGCTCGTCTAGCAAGTTGTTGATTTAAACCAAGTTCAGCAGCCATCATTCCAGCAAAATGAGCAACTTCTAGTGAATGCTGCAAAGCATTCTGTCCGTAACTTGTACGATATTTTAACTTCCCTAATAACATAATAATTTCTTTATTCACACGAGATAATCCAAGTTCAAAAATAGCATCTTCACCCGTTTTTTGAATAACTTCATTTAACTCATTTTTAGTCTTTTGTACAACTTCTTCAATACGACCAGGTTGTATTCTTCCATCACGTATTAAAGTTTCCAAAGATAATCGAGCAATTTCACGTCTCACTGGATCGAAGCAAGAAATCGTAATAGCTTCTGGAGTATCATCAATGATCAATTCTACACCTGTTGCATTTTCGATTGCTTTAATGTTTCTACCTTCTCTACCAATGATACGACCTTTCATTTCTTCACTTGGTAAAGCAACAACATTCACTGTTCTTTCAACAGTTTCTTCTTGTGAATAGCGATTAATTGCTGTCGCAATAATATCTTTAGCATACAATGAAGCTTTTGATTTTGCTTCATCTTCTTTCTCTTTGATATACGCAGTCACTTCTGTTGCCATTTTTTGTTCAACGAGTTTAAACAACTCTTCCTTCGCTTCATTCGCACTCATTGCAGCAATTTTTTCTAATTCAACAATTTTCGCATCAATTTGTTCTTTTAATTGAGCCTCTAATTTACCTAGTTCTTCATGTTTTTTATCCAATTGCTTATTCTTTTCGTCCAAAACATCTTCTTTTCCTTGTAAAGCAATATCTCTACGATCAATGTTTTGTTCTCTTTGCAATAGTTTATTTTCAAATTTAGTAACTTCTAAGCGTTGTTCTTTAATTTCCTTTTCAGCTTCAAGCTTATATTCATATGCCTGAGTTTTTGCATCAAGAATCGCTTCTTTTACTATATTATCCCCTTTAGCAGTGGCATCTTCAATAATCTTTGTAGCATCTCCATTGGCTTTTGTAATCTTTAACTTTGTTAAAACAAAATACAATAAAAATCCAATACCAACTGCAAGAACATAGGTTAAAATAGTCAGAGGGTCCCCAAAATTTGGCATACTATTCCTCCTATTTCCTATGATAAATATCAATTTGTGTGTTTCACACACAAATTTATTATATCTTATTTTCACACGTTTAACAATAAAAAAAACAAAAAGTCAAGACTACTCGCCTTGACTAGGTTGCATAATTGCTTCTTTCACCTTATTTTCTATTTCTTCCATAACCTCAGGATGACTTGCAAGATAAACTTTTACATTTTCACGACCTTGACCAATCTTTTCCCCTTGATATGCATACCATGCACCTGCTTTATCAACAATATTATGTTCTACCGCAAGATCAATCACTTCGCCATCTCTTGCAATTCCTTTTCCATAAACAATATCAACACTTGTTGATTTAAATGGAGGTGCAACTTTATTTTTAACTACCTTGATATTCGTTTTATTTCCTACAATTTCACTACCATTTTTGATAGCTTCTCCTCGACGTATTTCAATTCTTACAGAAGAGTAGAACTTTAATGCACGCCCTCCAGTTGTTGTTTCTGGATTTCCATACATAACACCAATCTTTTCTCTTAATTGGTTAATAAAAATAAGTGTACATGATGTCTTATTCATAAGACCAGATAGACGTCGCAATGCTTTCGACATAAGGCGTGCTTGTAAACCAACTGAATTATCACTCATTTCACCATCTAATTCTACTTGTGGAACAAGAGCAGCAACAGAGTCAACAACAACCAAATCAATCGCATCACTCTTTACTAACGTTTCAGCTATTGCCAAACCTTGTTCTCCACTATCAGGTTGAGATAAAATCAATTCATCAACATTAACACCTAAATTTTTTGCATAGACGGGATCAATCGCATGTTCAGCATCAATAAACGCTGCACGTCCACCTTGTTTTTGCACCTCAGCAATCGCATGTAATGTCAATGTTGTTTTCCCACTTGATTCAGGTCCATAAATTTCAATAATACGTCCCTTAGGATATCCCCCTATTCCAAGTGCTGCATCTAATGTTAATGATCCAGTTGGTATCACATCAATATCCACTGCCACACGATCACCTAGCTTCATCACAGATCCCTTACCAAATTGTTTTTCAATTTGACTAATTGCATCAGCTAGAGCTTTTTCCTTTTTATCTTCCACAGACTCAGTTTTTTTAGTCTTTGTTTTTTCAGCCATATAACTCCCTCCTCACTTATTATATACATCTATTTTTTTGATTTTTCTTCAATACTTCTAAAACTTTTTCTATTCCTAATAAAATTGCTTGTTTTTTTAT
The DNA here is from genome assembly GCA_002359025.1 of Erysipelotrichaceae bacterium UBA3379. GTDB lineage: Bacteria > Bacillota_I > Bacilli_A > Erysipelotrichales > Coprobacillaceae > UBA3379. The sequence continues at coordinate 15,892 of DEPZ01000009.1, forward strand.
ACTTTCTCTACTTCCGTTCAGTTCAAAACAAAATGTATAAATATCCTCTTTATAAGCCACACCTATATAAATCAGTCCTACTGGTTTTCCTTCCATTGCAGTCGGCCCAGCATTTCCTGTAAACGATACAGATACATCACTATCGAACATTGCCTTTCCTTTAATAGCCATTAAACCCGCAATTTCTTTAGAAACAACACCATATTTTTCAATAATATCTTCATCTATTTTTAAAACATCTCTCTTGATTCTTGTTTGATAACTTACCAAACTTCCTCGATAAACCGCAGAAATGCCACTGATACTTCCAATGGCATTTGCAAATCCTCCAACTGTAAAACTTTCTATACTACAAATAGAAATTTGATGTTCTATTAAATATTTTGCTAATTCATCCATATTACATGCTCTCCAATATATAATCTTTGTTTTTCCAGAAATAATCAATTCCACTAATAACTGAAATAATACATGCAAGCCAAATCATAACCTGACCCATAGGTATTCCTATATATGCAAATCCTATATTCTTTAATAACAATAATACGATTGCAAGCATTTGCGTCATTGTTTTTGCCTTTCCTAACATACTTGCAGCCAAAACAACATTTTTTTGACTAACTAATAAGCGAATAGCATCAACAGTTGTATCTCTTGCAATCATGATAATTGGTATCAAGATAGATATATCATTTGATGAAGCAAGCAATAACAATGTTGTATTGACAATTAATTTATCAGCAATTGGATCAACAAACTTTCCAAACGTTGTAATCTGATTATTCTTTCTAGCCAGATAACCATCTAAATAATCAGTTACTGATGCAAAAGCAAATATTAAAAATAAAACAATATCTAAATACTTAAGATGCGTACCTAAAACATCAAATGAATTCATCATAAAATTCATTTGATCATATGGAAACAAATAAACAACTAAAAATAATGGGACACTTAACAGACGAACAACCGTTAACTTATTAGGTAAATTCATATTATTCCTTCACCATACTTACATTTAAATTGATTGGATTTTGTGTATAATCTTCTTCTGTTAAAGCAATTTCTTGATCATTAATATAATAGTGTTGTCCCTCACTATAATTACCAAGACGCAATCTCATGTCTTCAAAATTTTCTAAAGAGATTTCTAATTCAACAACTTCGCCATCAGGATGTGCTTCATCTGGATAAACTCTTCCTTCAAAATCCTGATAATCCTCACCATTCACTCTTAGCTGTGCCCACACTGGTGTCGTAAATTCCATTTTCAATTTAAATGATGTCGCACCTTCTGGTAATGCCATTGTGAAATTAATATCATTAGAAGAACTACTTTCTTCTCTTGTAAGAGTGACTGTTTGAGATGTTTGATTATTGTCTTGGGTTTGATTTTGATTTTGTTCATTCGTATCATTTGTATTGACATCACCTTCAACTGTCGGTGTATCTGGTTCAATAAAGCTAGGGTTTTCTGATTTAGAACGTGTTGAATAAAAACCATACCAAATCACAACAACAACAAGACATACAAGTACTAAAATTATAATTGTTTGAATAATCTTTACATGAGATTTATCTTCATAAACTGATGGTTTTCTAGCAAATTGAGGCGATTCAAAAGAAAACTTCTTTCCTTTTTTTACAACTTCTTCATTATGCAAAACCTGTTGATCTTTTTCTTTAATATCTTCTAATTCAATTTCTCTAGTGAGTTCTATATATTGATCTGTTACACTTTGTGTATCTAAGTCCAATACACCTGTAATCTTTTTTAAATACATCTTTACATAGGCCTCATCACCTTTATAACGATCAAACTTTCCATTTTCGATATCATTTAATACAGCAATAGAAATCTTTGTTTTTTCTGAAAGTTCTTCTATTGACATATTTTTTTCTTCCCTTTTTTGACGAATATATCCACCTAAGTTGCTCAAATAAAAAACCTCCTCTTATTTATTTAAAACATAATTAACCCATTCTATTTCATTATTTTATATTAAACCATAAAATACATCTTTTGACAACATTTCACTGTATTTATATGAAGAATTTATAAAAAAATGCCGATTTCAAATCGACATATAAAGCATGCTCACTCTTGTAAGCCGAGTTCTGTTTTTCAACCAATTATTTATCTATGCTATGCATTCAAGCAATCGTTTGATTTCTCATGCTTGACTCCCCTACCAAAATTTGGGTTTCATCCTTGCAGAGTTTACCTCTTTTCATCTGCCTTTTTCAAAGCAGTTTAGTTTCTGTGGCACTTTATGACTTATCAACCATGCAATATGTTTAGGTCTTAGGTCTGTCGTTAGCAATCACGCTACCTGCATTTATTAGATGCAGTACAAACACTACAATCATCTCAGATTGTGGATGCCCGGACTTTCCTCTACTTTTGTAGCAATTGGTTCTCGTGAGCATATCTATTTTACTATATATTTAAAAAAAAGCAATCAAAAAAGAGAAGATTTACTTATCTTTGTAAACTTCTCTTTCTAAACTAGATATTCTTTTTAATAAATCGACATTTGATGAAAGATTTTCTTCCATTGATTTCATATTATCTTGTTGAATCATACGTTCTTTTTCTAATTGATTAATCTTTGCTTTTAAAGCTTCATTTTCTTTTTCCAATTGTTCAATTTGATCATATGACTCATTTAACATACTTGCAAATGTTTCATAATCTTCTGTCACTGTATCTAAGAAATAATCGACTTCTGTTGCACTATAACCTTTAAAATCTATTTGAAATTGTTTATTTAAAATCTTTTTAGGACTTAATTGTATCTTGCTAGCCATATACACTCACTCTCCTCTTCAATATTTTCACAAAAAAAGACTATAAATGCAAGAGATTTTTAAAAAAAGATGAATTTCATACAGAAAGTAGACAAGATGTGAAAGATTTATGTTATAATATAAAAGACAATGAAAGAAAGGATGAAAGTATGGTTAACTATCCAAACATGAAAAAAAGTCAATATCAAGGAGTCATGAATACAACCTCTAAGCACTATACTGCACATAGAGGAATGTCATTAGAAGAAGATATTTCTTTATCCAACGAATATTACTTACATACAAATAGGGCAGTTATTTATAAAAAACCAACTCCAGTACAAATTGTCAAAGTTGATTATCCTCGTCGTGAAGCGGCTAAGATTGTTGAAGCTTATTATAAGAAGCCTTCAACAACCGATTACAATGGTATATACAAAGGTAGATATGTAGATTTTGAAGCAAAAGAAACAAAAGTTAAAACATTTCCATTTGCTAATATATCTAAGCATCAAATTGACCATTTAAAAAGAGTCATAGATCATGGTGGTATAGCTTTTGTTATTATTGCGTTTACAAGTCTAAATGAGGTATACTTAATTGACGCAAGTTTTATGATTGATGATTATTATCATTCTAACCGAAAATCAATAACATACGAAAAAATCAGTTCTTTAGGACATTTAATACCTCAAGGGTATTATCCTAGGCTTGATTATTTGAATGTCATAGATGAGGTATATTTTAAGGAGGATGAATGATGAAAAAGAAAAAATCAACAAATCCACAATCGCAAGCAAAAAAGACTTCTCAGATTAAAAAAGCAGTAAAAATAGGACTTATTATTATTGCTGTCGTTATAGCATCTGCAAGTGTTTATTTAGGAGTCAGTGTTTTCCAACAAATTAGTGGATTTTCTAAAGAAAAGCTCTTAAATACTGAGTCATCTACTCAAATTAGTGTTGAAACCAATAAAGAATATTATTCATATGCAAGGGGTGGCGTAAGAAAAAACGTCAAGTATGAAGATATTCCTCAAGTTATGATTGACGCAGTTATTGCAGCAGAAGATTCTCGTTTCTTTGAACATAATGGATTTGACTTACCACGTATTGTCAAAGCATTAATTGGAAATATTGCTGCAGGAGATATTACTGCTGGTGGTTCTACAATTACTCAACAGGTTATCAAAAAAAGCTATTATCCAAAAGAAGAACAAACAATTCAAAGAAAAATTGGAGAAGTTATTCTATCTATAGAAGCAACTCAACAAACAACAAAAGAAGAAATTCTTGAACTTTATTTAAATAAAATCTATTTTGGTAAAGGAAATAAAGCCATTGGGATTTATGCTGCTTCTAAATATTACTTCGATAAAGAAGTACAAAACTTAACATTACCAGAAGCCGCATTACTTGCTGGAACATTAAATTCCCCTACAGCATATGATCCATTCAACAACTTAGATAAAGCTCAAAAAAGACGTGATACTGTCTTATATTTAATGTATGATCACGGCTATATTTCTGAAGAAGAATACAAAGCAACTATTGCTATTCCAGTAGAAAATACACTAAAAAGCAATCCAATCAAAACAAATGGTCAATATCAAGCATATGCTGATAAAGTGACTCGTGAAGTTTATGCAAAAACAGGATATGATCCAGAAGATACACCTATGAAAATCTATACTTATATAGATACTGATGTTCAAGAACAATTAGACAAGATTGCTTATGAAGATGGTTATTCATATTATGATGATTATATTCAAGCTGGTGCATCAGTACAAGAAACACAAACAGGTCGTATTGTTGGTGTTCTTTCAGGAAGAGATTATGAACCTATGGGAACAACTTATGCATATGCTGCACCTAAAAACAGTCAGCGTCAATATGGGCAAAGAAATCAACCTGGTTCATCATTAAAACCAATCATTTCTTATGCTGCAGCCTTTGAATTCCTAGATTATTCAACAGCTCATTATGTTCATGATATGCCATACTCAAAAGGTGATTACACACCTAAAAACTGGGATGGTAAAATACATGGCGATGTTTCTATTAAAGAAGCATTAAAGAGTTCATGGAACTTAGCTGCTATTCAAACATTCAATGAAGTCATCACTGGAGAAGACTTTAACGGTAATAAAGTTGGTGATGGTATTGGATATAGTAAAATGAAAGAATATCTAGAAGGATTTGGATATGATATGTATGGTGAAGAATTAGGCCCTCAATCAGCAATCGGTGGTTGGTCTACTGGTGTTTCTGCCGAAGAACAAGCAGCTGCTTATGCTGTTATTGCTAATGGAGGAACTTATAATGAACCTCATACAGTTCAAAAAATTGAATTATTACAAACTGGTGAAGTGATTGATTTTGAAAAAGAATATTATCAAAAATCATCTCATCAAGCTCTCTCTGAAGAATCAGCATTTATGATTCGTGATATTATGACAAGTTATGTCAAAGAAGGTGGAAGTACTTATGGTGCTTTAAATCTTGGATATCAAATTGGAGCAAAATCAGGAACTTCAAACCACTCTAATGATAAAAGTAAACTTCCTAACTCTAAGCTTGCAGGAGAAAGTAAAGATGGTTGGATGGTTGCCTTCTCACCTGACTACTCTTGGGCAGTATGGACTGGATATACTGCAGAAGATCAAAAAGCCGGTCGTTGGTTAAGAAGCAATCGTGATAAAACAAAGATAGCGACTATTATTGCGAAAACAGTTCATAAAGGTGGACTTAAAAATTCTTATCCATCTCGTCCAGATGGAGTTGTTAAAGCAACAACAATCTCTGGTATTTATCCATATGTAAAACCTGGTGATGGTGTCCCAAGTGATCGTATTGTTTCAGGTTGGTTTAAAAAAGATAATGTACCTAGTGGAAGCGCAAGTGGTGCAAGCTTAAGTTCATTATCATCTTTTACAGCCACTTTAAATAACAATATATTAGAAGTGACATTTACACCATATGAACCAAAAAGTATGTTGGAAGGATCAAGTCCAACAATCACTGTCAATGGAAAATCAGTTCCTTATTTAGGTAATATTAGTCAAATTTATGGTAAAGTTGTTTATGTTGTAGATATTACAGATTCAACTGGAAAAGTCGTTCATACTGAAAAATTAAGTACTGATAAAGCAAATATTCAATACAACTTTACGCCAGGTACTTATACAGTAACAGGATATTATGCATTTGAAAATGGAAGTTCTACTTCTAACAAAATCAATCAAACAATTACAATTGAAAACACAACTGTTCCAGCAAGTTATACACCTGGAACACCAACAAGTACTTCCATGACTTATCAAGTCACTGTACCAGAAGGAAATAAAGTTCAAGTCTCATTAAATACAGGACAAGTTCAAGAAATTTCAACAAGTTCACAAGTGACATTTACAAACTTGACTCCTGGTACATCTTATACAGTTTCATTTGCACAGATCACTCCTGATGGACAGACTTTAGAATTAACATCTCATCAGTTTACAACATTGACTGAGACAACACAAACTACAGAATAGCAAAAAAGCCTCTTACGATTTCGTAAGAGGTTTTTTACATATATTGTTTTCTTTTTGGCTCTTTGCATATATCTATTAAACGACAATCTTGACATTGGGGATTTATAGCTTTACAGTGATATCGACCAAAAAATATCATTTGATGATGTGTTTTGATCCATCGTTCTTTTGGGATTTTCTTCATAAGTTTCTTTTCTACTGTTAAGACGCTATCCTTTTTAAATGCAAATCCTAGGCGTTTTGAGATACGTTCTACATGAGTATCTACTGCAATAGCAGGAACTTTAAATCCCTCAGAAATGACAACATTTGCGGTTTTACGACCAACTCCAGGTAATGTTTGTAAAGCTTCATGATTACAAGGGACTTTCCCATCAAACTCCTCAATCAGCTTCTGGGCCATTGCTTTGACATTTTTCGCCTTATTACGATATAAACCTATCTTTTTTAAATCCTGTTCTAATATTTCAATAGGCGCATTGGCATAATCCTCCACTGTATGATACTTTTGAAAAAGATCTTTCGTAAGCTTGTTCACACTTGCATCAGTTGTCTGTGCCGATAACATCACAGCAATCAACAACTCTAATTCATTACTATGTACAAGTTCACATGCTGCATCAGGAAACAATCTATCAAATTCTTCTAATATACGCTTTAATTTCTCGTTATTCATCCTCTAACCACCACTTATAATCTTTTATACTTTGTTCTACATCATCTTGTTTTCGCGATGTATCAAAAGAAGAAGCATATCTTCTTTTCACACCATATCTCGACCAATTATCTAATATTTTTTCAATGTATCTAAAATTAATAACACCTGATTTTACTGACTCGTTTAATGCATCCAATATCATTTGATCATCATAACCTGATGACTTAAATGATTGAATAACTTCTAATTCCATTTGATTCAATGTTCTACCAAATGCATTTTCAAACACAGAAATTAAATCTAACTTAGGTTTTTGTTCTTGTTGTTTTTGATTCAGAAGCTTTTGTTTTAGCCCTAAAAGATCTAAAGTTCCTCTATTTCTAGATATATAATGCTTATCTACTAAAGAGATTAAGATCTTATCTATATCTTTTAAAGAACTCGAACTAATTTTAGATATAGAAGCTGGAGTAATAGGTGTCATACCTATTTCATCCATTGTCAAAATAACCAATAACATAAAACATTCTTGATCAGTCAATTGAAATTCTTTTGCTCTCATAATTAATAGCTTTTTAAAATCAACACATCGATAATTTATCAAATTATCCATTCATATCACCATCTTCTATCTGCACAGCTTTTATAAATTCTCCACTTACAAGATCATAATATATGTATGTTAAAGATGTTTGATTTTGATATTTTGTCCAATATACAAACAAATCATTCTCATAACCAATATTTAAATCTTTAACCTCTATTTTATATCGATCTTGAATTGCTTGTTTAACAGTATCTTCATCTGCTACTTCACCTTGATACATATCAACAAGTTTTTTATCTTTATCATAAGCAACATGTGATAAAACACCATTAATTTTTACTCTTATCAAATAATAAGTTTCCTTACTATTGTATTGATCAAAATAACCCATATATTCATAATTATTTTCTTCACATATCTCATTTCTTATTTCATCTAATCCATGATGATATTGATAATATGGAATATGTACATATAACATATAAAAAGAAACAACTGCAAGAATAAAAACCAAACATCCCACAGTAATCTTAAAAGCATATTTCTTCACTGACTCATCCCCCCTAGTGTTTCTATTATATAACAAAACATTAAAAAATCAAAACAAAATGAAAAGACCTTCCGGTCTTATTCATCTCTCGAACTTCCTAATATCATTAAAAATATTCTTAACATACTCATTAAAGTCGAAATCAATGCAGCTACATATGTCATAGCCGCAGCTGATAACATCTTCTTAGCTCCTACATATTCATCACTAGCCAAATATCTTGTCTTCAAAATTTGCAAAGCTCGTGAAGACGCATCAAATTCTACTGGTAATGTGACAAGCTGGAAAGCCAAAATACCACACATTAATATAAAACCAATCCAAGCAATTTGAGTACGTCCAAAAATAAGCCCAATAAAAATAGCTATCCAACCCAAATATTGACCAGTATTAGCAATCGGTAAAATCGCATTTCTTAAAGTAATAGGTACATATTTCTTCTTATATTGAATGGCATGTCCACATTCATGAGCTGCTACAGCTAGTGAAGCTATAGAAGTTCCATGGTAAATATCACTTGATAAGTTGATTGTCTTTTTACCAGGATTATAATGATCCGATAAATTTCCTTTCACTTCATATATAGCAATATCATAAAGCCCTTCACTATCTAAGATTTCTCTTGCGACCATCGCACCAGTCAAACCTTTTTTATTAGGTATTCTCTTATAGCGAGAATATGTCGACTGTACCTTCATTTGAGCCCATAAAGCTAACACTGCTGCTAGTATAACAAAAATTGTTCCAATAAGATAATATGGATTTGTATACATATAAAATGGATAAAACATTTTTCTTCACCTCTACATTATTATACATATAATTATGAACAGAATATAAAGAAAAGATGCAACGAATTAATTCATTGCATCTTTTAATCTATTACTTGGCTTAAATGAAACAGTTTTACTTGCAGGAATAATCATCATTTCCTTTGTTTTAGGGCTTACACCTTTACGTTCTCTTCTGTTATTAACTTTAAATGTTCCAAAACCAGAAATAAGAACTTTATCACCATTTAAAATACTTTCAATCATTGTATCGAAAACTGTATCAACTAACGCTTCAGCATCTTTTTTTGTTAAATCTTTCTTTAGCGAAACGATGTCTATAAGCTCTTTTTTATTCATTTATATTGCCTCCTACATAAATCTAAATAGTAGTATAACATTTCATTTTATGCCTTGCAACAATTAATTTATAAAACTATCGCAATCACATTTGTTTTCCCTTTATTAACGATTTTACTTAATATATCATGCACTTTTATACAAGCTGTTTCATTCATTGTTGTGAGTTTCATACGCATTCCTTCATTAATCAAATCACCTAATTTACGTCCAAAGACATCACAATCAAAGATAGCTTCCTTATTATTATCTCCATGACTTTGGAGATATTTTATAAAGGCTTCAGCTTGTTCTTTAGAACCAATAATAGGTTCAAAGGTTGATTCAATATCAACTTTAATCATATGAATCGTAGAAGCAGTAGAAACAAGTTTCATACCATATCGAGGCCCTTGTTTAATAACTTCAGGCTGACTTAATTCAATATCCTCCATTAATGGCATAGCATAGCCATATCCCGTTTGCTTAACCATTTGAATTGCACTTTTATAGGCTTCATACTCTTTTTTTATTTGCATAAATTCTTGCATTTGTTTTAAAAATAAGGCTGAATCAAATTCATCTTGATTTAATATTTCTTTTAAAACATCATAATATAAACCTTTACGTTCCTTAATTCTTAAACATGCAAGTGAAGAAGATGTATCAATTGAAGACAAATAAGCTTTTTCTATAAAATCAAAATCACTTAATCTTTCACCTATCTTTTCTACATCTCTAAATCTTTGAACTGATTGCAAAGAGGCTTCTAAAGCATCATCTAATGTTTGTTTTAACCAATGTGATGAATCCATTAATGCAATCCAACGAGGAACTTCTACTTTAATTTCTCTAATTGGAAACTCATATAATGCTTCTTTTAATAAATGTGTAATATCATCTTCAGTCATATCAGTCACTTTTAATGGAATAACTGGGACATCGTGTTTTTCCTGTAAAGATGTTACAACTTCATTACATTGTATACTTCTAGGATCTTTAGAATTGACCACAATAACAAAAGGTTTCCCTATTTCTTTTAATTCAGCAATGACATCATCTGTTGCTTGTCTGTAATCTTGTTGATCTATTTCACAAATTGAACCGTCACAAGTCATTACAATCCCTATTGTAGAATGATCTTGTATAACTTTTTGTGTACCAATACGTGCTGCTTCATCAAAAGGAATCGCTTCTAGATACCACGGTGTCTTTACATATCTGACACCTTGTTCATCTTTATATCCCTTTGCTCCTTCTATAACATATCCCACACAATCAACAAGTCTCACATTAACATTTAAATTCTCTCCTACAGAAATTCTTGCAGCCTGATTAGGTACAAACTTAGGTTCAACTGTCATAATCATTTTTCCTTCACCAGACTGTGGTAATTCATCCCTTGCTCGCATACGCATATCATTATCTTCAATAAATGGAATAACAGCCACTTCCATAAAACGTTTGATAAATGACGACTTTCCTACTCTTACAGGTCCAACGACCCCTAAATAAATATCTCCTCCACAACGTTTCCCAATATCTTTAAGTATGTCTATTGTTTGCATAAGTTAACCTCCCTATCAAAATATATGACATATCATCCAATTTAGAACGAGAAGCTACATATTATACTCAAAATATGATAGAATATTATAAGAAAGGAAGTCTTGTTATGAAAACAAAAAACACATTACTTGTTGTTAAAGATATAGATGCCTCCAAAAAATTCTATCATCAAATATTAGGTCTCCATACCTTATTTGAACATAGTGGTCGGGTCATTCTTTCAGGACATATCACACTTCAATCATTAGAAACATGGAAAGATATGATTGGAGAGAATCAAGTGATTTTTCAAAATTGTTCTACAGAACTCTGTTTTGAAACAGACGATATAGATGCATTTTGTATTCTTTTAGACCAACATCATGTCCCTCTCGTTCATTCACTGAAAGAGCAAGCTTATGGACAAAGAGTCATACGTTTTTATGATTTAGATGGGCATATTATCGAAGTAAGCGAAAGTCTTAGAAAAATCATTAAAAGATTTTTAAATCTTGGTCTTTCTCAAGAAGAAGTTTCAAGACGCTTAAATCTCCCTATAGATTATATTCAAAAAATCAATCGAACAGGATAACTCTTATACCTGTTTTTAAAAATCAAATGTTTAACATACTGAAAAAGGAGAATTATTTTTTCTCCTTTTTACGTTTTTTATGAACTTTTCTAATCTGTTTATTCCAATATTTATTTGCTTTTTTCATGAACAGCCTATCACTTAACATAGAAATTTGTAAAGTCACAGATTCATGATTTAAAATCTTACCAGCAAAATTTTTAATATAGTTAGAAACAATGTACTTTGATGGTGTCTTCATCACAAATAATGCCGAGCCAACTTTTAAACTTCCTTGAAACTTCAGGTTTTCTCTACGACACCAGTTTTCAATAATCTTAATAGAGAGATTACATTTTTCAGGTTCATATTCATCACAACCTACAAGTGCATAAACTTCAGTATTGCTTTTTGGTTGATTTTCTAACTTAGAAAAAATCTCCAACGTTGATGAAGGAATCGAATCCATTGCAACAAAACAAACAAAAACAACCTGATCGTATTCAAAAAATGTTCTTTCATCAAAAGTTGTTATATTTCTAACATCTACACAATCGCTTTGATTTAAAAGGTATACTTCTAACCTTTGTAAATAAGGCTCCATATATTTTTGAGCATGTTTTAAACTAGAATGTAATAATAATATTTTAGCCATGATCCACTCCTCCAAACGTATGAAGAGCATCTTCTAGTTCATGTTCCTCACAAAAATAGGCATCGACAGACGAATAAGAAAAACCTAATGTTGATTCATCTAATAAATCTTTAAAAATCTTTTTTTCTATATCATTCATATCTCCATATCCTATTACGAGTAGTTTCTTTTTCAATTGACTCACTCCCAAGTGACAAGTCTCTCCATCTTGATAAGAATAATAGGGTTCAAGATTAACAGTTAGTCTTTCTAACATTCTTTTAAATGGAATATCAAAACAACCATACTTTACTCTTGTAACATAAATAATCAATTGACAATCATTCATCCATTTAGATATTAAATTCATATCATCTTTAAAACGACATTTGCCTTCTGAACGTAAACACTCTAATCCTCCTGAACATGAAGAATATTCAATATTATTCAAATTCACAATAACTGAATTTTTAAATAATTGATTAGATATCTCTTTATCAGTAATCACTAAGTTCTTCATCACGACACCCCTTTAGTTTGCTATTTCTATTGTATAGTTTGATAAACTATTTGTCAAACAGTTCGTCAAAATTCACAACTTTTGTCATAATTTTTTCTTGAAAATACGTATCATGTTCAACAAATAACATTGTCGGTTGGTCTTTTAAAACCACCTTTTCAAGTTGTATTCTCGCAAAGATATCCAAGTAATTTAATGGTTCATCAAAAATATAGAGATGTGCTGGTGTTGCTATTGCAATAGCAAGCGCAACTTTTTTCTTTTGTCCTTCACTCATATTTTCTAATAAGATTTCAAAATCATCTCTACGAAAGCCAAATTTACGTAAGATAGTCTTTACCAATGTTTCATCAACTTCATGTTCATTTATATAATCATTGAGCTTTCCCTTTAAATACGAACAATCTTGCGGAACATAAGCAATTTTTAAATGACTACTTTTATCAACACGTTTATCTTGTGATAGAATCAGTTTGATTAGACTAGATTTCCCACACCCATTCTTTCCTTTCAATAAAATACGATCATGTACACATATATCAAGTGACAAATCAGGAATAAGAATACGATCATCATAACCCAAAGAAACATGTGATAAACGAATTAAATAATTCTGAAAATAATCCAATGGATGCATAGATAAATCTTCATATTCCTCAACATCCTTTAATAAGTCCTTTTTTTCTTGAATAGTCTCATTTTTTCTTTTCTCTATATTCTTAGACCTTTTCATCATTTTAGCTGCCATATGCCCTACATATCCCTTATCAGCCGCACCTCTTTTTGATTTTTCCACTAAATGAGACCAATTCTCAGTTTGTCTACGAGACTTCTCTAATCGATTGATTTCTTTTTTTAGTTTTATATTCTTTTCTATTTCTTTTTCATCCGCTTTCATCTTTTGTTGATACCACGAACTAAAATTACCAGCTTCAATATCTATTGATGTTGGATTCATTGCGATAACATGATCACAACAAATATCTATAAACTCTCTATCATGACTCACTAATAAAAAGCCTTTTTGTTTTTTTAAATAATTCGCAACAACATGTCTTGATTGTTGATCAAGATGATTTGTTGGTTCATCAATCAATAAATAATCCCCTTGCCAAAAGAACAATACAGCCAACATCACTTTTGTTTGCTCACCTTTCGATAAAGTACAATATGGTCTATAAAAAATATCATATGGATCAACTTCTAGTAAACGGAGTTCTCTTTCTAATTGCCATTGTTCTATCAAAGGTGCTATTTCATAACAAATATCAATAGTTAATAAATTTTCATTTTTCACATGATATGGAAAATAATGACACGCACATTTTTTAATGATTTCTCCTTGATAATCTAATTCATTATTGAGAATTTTTAATAATGTTGTTTTTCCTCTTGCATTTCTTCCTATTAATGCAGTCTTGTAATTTGTATCAAATTGCAATGATAAATTCTCAAACACAGGAAGATAGCTTCCATCATGTGTAAAACTTAAATTTTTAATTTGTATTAACGACATTTTCTTTCACCCCTATTATACTAAAAAGACGACAAGAAAATAGACTTGTCGTTTCAAGATGAAAGTATATATGAAAAGATGTCTATTTTCTTGCGAGCATAATAAAAACATCGTTTATTATGCATAAATTTTTAACAAGAAAATATATACATCTTCCCACCTCATTTCCAAAGTCATCATATCATAAAAAAAGCGTATAATCAATAAAAACTCATAGAAGTCTCTATGAGTTAAACAAGTTTTTCTATATCACTAGGAATTTGATTGTTTTGAATAATTTTTACAAGCTTATCCATTTGTTGTGGATTAACTTGTTTTCCTGCAAGTTTAGAAACCTTTAAAATAAAGTCCTTCACATTTTTTTCATCTTGTAAGTCTTTAGATTGCAAATCACTTGCAAGCGATAAAATATCTTGTTTTGAAACATTCGTTTTTAAAGCGACTTTATCTAAGAGTTTATCTTGTTTTTCCATTATATCACCTAGTGTAATATATGCAGAGATTTTAAATTTGTTCAGATTTTAAATCTCTATGCATCAATAATGAAACCACTTCGCTAGGAGAAGCATTTTCATATAAAACACTATATACTGCATCTACGATAGGAACTTCAATTCCATAATCATGATTCTTAACATCATCATGAATCACTTTACATGTACGTACACCTTCACATGTTTTTGTATTATGAGTCATAAAATCAATAGCACGACTCGCTTCACCAATTTCTAATCCAGCTTGGAAATTACGTGAGTGTACTGATGAACATGTCACAACAAGATCTCCTATTCCTGTTAATCCAAAATAAGTTTCTTTCTTTCCACCCTTACTCATACCATATAAGCTCATTTCGTGAAGACCTCGTGTAATGAGTGCTGCACGTGTATTATCTCCATAACCAAGCCCTTCAATAATACCAGATGCTACAGCAATAACATTTTTGTATGCAGCACCATATTCAGCACCAATCTCATCTGTTGTTGTATATACTCTAAAATATTGATTAGAGAAAAGTTTTTGTACATCTATAGCAGTCTCTTCATCGACACAAACAGAACATACTGCAGTTAAAATCCTTTCTACAACTTCTTCAGCATGCGATGGTCCTATTAATGAAACAACAGGATTGATTTTTGATTCATCCAAAACATTACGAATTGTATCTGACATACGCATATTCGTATTCATATCAAATCCTTTAGCCGCATTAATAATTGTCACCTTACGAGTTAATAATGGTTTCACCTTTTCCAAAGTTTCTCTTACAAATTGAGTTGGAATTGTAATTAAGATATAATGAGCATCCTGAATTGTTTCTTCTAAAGAAGAAGAAGCTACTATACTGTCTTCTAATTGTACTTCTTTAAAATACTTATAGTTACAATGACGAATATTAATATCATCTATTTCACTTTGATCAATCCCATACATTATCACTGTATGACCATTATCATTGAGAACACGAGCAAGACCTGTAGCCCAACTTCCTGTTCCTAAAATAGCTATTTTACTCATTTTAATCCCTCTTTCTACAGATAATATGAATAGGAGTTCCTTCAAAGCCAAAAGCTTCTCTTAATCTATTCTCTAAATAACGTTTATAGCTAAAATGTAAATATTGTGGATCATTTGTAAATAACACAAATGTTGGCGGACAAACACTCACTTGGTTTGCATAATAAATTCTTAAACGTCCACCATTAAAAGTTGTTGTTGGATTCATTGCTTGAGCATCAATCAAGATATCATTTAATACACTTGTTGAAACACGTTTTCTTGTGTTTTCATAAACTTCCTTAATTAATGGGAATAATGTATGAACTCTTTTTCTTTCTTTTGCAGAAACAAAGACGATTGGAGCATAATCAAGATATTTGAATTGTTCTCTCAATTCCTTTGTCATCTTTTGCATTGTTTTTCCATCTTTGTCAATCAAATCCCATTTATTAACAACCAAGATCACACCTTTACCAGCTTCATGAGCATATCCTGCAACATGTTTATCTTGTTCAATAACACCTTGACTTCCATCAATAACCATTAAAACAATGTCACTCTTTTCAACAGCTGATAATGCTCTTAAAATAGAATACTTTTCAACATTTTCATAAATCTTTCCTTTTTTACGCATTCCTGCTGTATCAACAACGCAATACTTTTGACCATCTTTTTCAAACTTTGTATCAATAGCATCTCTTGTTGTTCCTTCAATATCTGAAACAATAACACGCTCTTCACCTAGTAAAGCATTTGTTAGAGATGATTTTCCAACATTTGGTCTACCAATAATAGAAAAACGAATATCATCATGTTCTTCAGGTTCAGACACAGCAGGTAATAAATGAATCACCTGATCTAAAACATCTCCAATTCCAATCCCATGACTTCCTGAAACAGCAATTGGATCACCTATTCCTAAATTATAAAATTCATAAATATCATTTTTAAATGCTTGATCATCAATCTTATTAACCGCAAGAATAACTGGTTTTTTAGACTTTTGTAACATCTTTGCAACAAAAGTATCTTCATGACGAATACCTTCTCTACCATTGACAACAAAAATAATAACATCTGCTTCTTCAATAGCTATTTGAGCTTGAGCACTGATTTGTTCTGTAAAAGAAGCATTTTCTAATTCGATACCTCCTGTATCAATGATTCTAAAACTACGTGTCAACCAGGTTGCATTCGCGTAAATACGATCTCTTGTCACACCGGGTGTATCTTCAACGATAGAAACACGTTCTCCTACAATACGATTAAAAATCGTAGATTTCCCTACGTTTGCACGACCTACAATCGCAACAACTCCTTGTATCATAAATTCACTTCCTTTCTATTTAGATAAAATTTGATGAGCTAATTCCAATATTTTTTGAGTAACTTCTTCTCTTGTCATAGATGATGTATCTATTTCAATAGCATCATCTGCTTTTTTAAGTGGAGAGATTTCTCTATTCATATCTTGTTGATCTCTTAATGCTATTTCTTGTTCGATAGCTTTTAAATCAGAGTCTATGCCTCTTTGTAAATTTTCTTGATGACGTCTTAAAGCACGACATTCAATACTCGCAACTTGATAAATTTTAAGCTCAGCATCTTTTAAAACAACTGTACCAATATCTCGACCATCCAAAATGACTCCTCCACCTTTAGCCATTTGTCTTTGTTGTTGAACTAAAAACTCTCTTACTTTTGCATATTGAGAAACAATACTTGCTCCCATAGACACTTCATTTTGACGGATCTTGCTTGACACATCTTCTTGATTTAATAAGACTGTCCCATCAGGTAACATCTCAATTTTCATAGAATCCAAAAGCTTTGTGACAGCTTCTTCATCATGAAAATCAACCCCTTGACTATATGTATAATAAGCAACACATCGATACATAGCTCCTGTATCAATATACGTATATTCTAATTCTTTGGCCACCATTTTAGCAATTGTTGATTTTCCGGCTGCTGCAGGTCCATCAATTGCTATTGAAATCTTCTTCATTTTTTTCCTCCTTAAAAAACTAAGGATATCCTTAGTTTAAAACAATAATTGTTTCACAATAAAGAATGCAAGAACAATAAAGATGATAATAAATACAATAATGACATAATTTAAAATTGTCACAAGCTTACCATCACTTTCTTCTTCCTCTTCTTCATAATCATCTACATTTTCTTCTTCAACCGGTTTTTCTTTTTGAACTTTTTGGATTTTCTTGTGTTTTTTATTTTCTTTCATCAATTCAGAAACAGTTAAATCTTGTTCATATTTTTCTAATTCCTTGACATCTTCCTCAGGTGACATAGAAGCCAATTTTTCTAATAAAGACATCTTCTTTTCTGGTTCTTCATGAACTCTTCTAGAAACTGGTTCAGATATTTCTTCATGTCTTGGCGTATGTTCTTCTTGTTTAATTTTATTTAAAATATCAAGTCTTGTGTTATATTGTTCTTTACCAATTTTGACTTTTGCCTCATTTAATGCCATTTTGACTTCTTCATTATTTTGATCTAATGTTTCATAAGATAATGGTTCCATTAATGTATCATCGATATTCTTTTTTTCGTTTTTAGGCAAGAATGAAAGAAAATCATCCTCTTCTTCATCTTTTTCTGGTTTGATTTGTCTATCAATACCAACTTCTTCTTTCATTTCTTCTCGTAATTCTTTATATTTATTTATTCTTGTTTGCTTTTCCACTTTACATCACCTTCCACATTATAACATACTTATAAAAATTATAAAATAATCTTTTAAACTAATTCGAATTAGTTTATAATAGATGTTGTAAATGAATAGGAGGAATTAAAAATGAGTTTTAAAGTTAACGATAGCTGCATCGGATGCGGTGCTTGTACAGCTGTATGTCCAGAAGTATTTGATTTAAATGCTGATGGTTTAGCAGAAAACATTCTTGGAGATGTACCAGCTGAATTAGAAGAAGCTGCTAAAGAAGCTGCTGCTAGCTGCCCTGTAGGTGCAATTGTAGAAGAATGATGAAAAAGAGTTCCCGCAAAGGAACTTTTTTATTGTAAAAATATAACCGTACAAAAGGTAATGACAGTATTCATTACCTTTTTTCTATCCATTATTTAATTTCAATAAGCTCATATTCACGTGTACCTAAACCAATTTTTTCAGCATGTTCTAAACATGATTTCCAATTTGTTTCAGGCGAAACATCTGTAAAATGATCATGATGCATATGCCCATGTTTATCTAGTAAACTGTTTTTAATCGCAGGTTGCTTATTGACAGCATCAGCACAAGCTTGATCTAATGCAACTGGATCAAATGATGCAAACATACCAACATCAGGCACAATTGCAATATCATTTTCTGCATGACAATCACAATATGGAGAAACATCAATAACTAATGAAATATGGAAACATGGTCTTCCATCAACAACTGCTTTTGTATATTCGGCAATTTTGTAATTCAAAATATCATTTGCTTCATCCATACTTGCTTTAATTGCATCTTTTGGACAAACACCAATACATCTCCCACATCCTACACATTTATCATGATCAATTGTTGCTTTTCCATCAGTAATCTTTGGCGCATCATGGGCACAGATTTTAATACATTGACCACACCCTATACAAACTTCTTGTTCAACAAGAGGTTTTCCTGCACTATGCATCTCCATCTTTCCTGCACGAGAACCACATCCCATACCAATATTCTTTAAAGCACCACCAAAACCAGTCAATTCGTGACCTTTAAAATGATTTAAAGAAATAATAATATCGGCATCCATAATAGCCTGACCAATTTTAGCTTCTTTAACATATTCTCCATTAATAGGAACCAATGCTTCATCAGTTCCTTTTAATCCATCAGCAATGATTGTATGAACCCCTGTTTGAAATGGATTATATCCATTTGTATAGGCGCTATCTAAATGATCTAAAGCATTTTTTCTACCACCAACATATAAAGTATTACAATCTGTTAAAAAAGCTTTTCCACCTAATTCCTTAATATAATCACAAACAACTTTTGCCCAATTAGGTCTTAAATAAGCCAAGTTACCAGGTTCACCAAAATGAATTTTTACTGCAGCATATTTATCTTCAAAATCAATATTTTCAAAACCTGCTTTTTTCATCAAATATTTCAATTTTTCAGGCAAATTCATTCTTCCTGTATGCATATCACAATAATAAACTTTTGATTTTTCCATCCTTCTTCCTCCTCATACTCCTTTCTCTATTTTATCACTTTTTATAAAAAATTAAAGTCCCTATCCTTTATCAACCATTATCTTATCTTTACTGAAATATCTTTGACTTATAACAAAAAACTGAAACATGAGTTTCAGCTTATCTTCTTTGTCTTTGTGCTTTCTTTTCCAAAGCCATTTTTCTTAAATCTTTGACTTCTTGAGGTTTTAATAATCGATAATGTCCAGGAGTTAAACCTTTTAAGTTCACCATACCTATTTGTACACGATGTAATCTTTTGACTTTATGTCCCATGGCTTCAAACATCTTTTTTACTTGACGATTTTTCCCTTCAACAAGTTTAATCATCAACATTGTTGTTTTATGTTCTGTATCTTTACCAACTATTTTAATTTTACAAGGTAATGTTTTTTGCCCTTCTAAATAGATACCTTTTTCTAATTTATGAACAGTTAATCCATCAACTAAACCTGTTACAGACACTTCATATACCTTTTCTAAATGTGATGATGGATGCATTAATAGATTTGCAAATTCCCCATCATTACTCATAATTAAAACACCTGTCGTATCATAATCCAATCTTCCTACAGGGTATATACGTTCCTTTACATCAGGAAAATAATCAATAACTGTTGTTCTTCCTAATTCATCACTTAACGAACAAATACATCCTTTAGGTTTATAGAAAACATAATAAACTTTATTTTCTCCTTCTAGAGCTTTTCCATCAACTAAGATCAAATCACCCTTTTTCACTTTAAAACCTAATTCTGTTATGACTTCACCATTGACTTCGACTCTTCCTTGACGGATTAAATCTTCCGCTTTTCTACGAGAAGTATATCCGCTTGCTGCTATTGCTTTTTGTAGTCTTTCCATAGTATCTTACCGTCCTTTCGATACCATTATACACATATTTTCAAATTACACAAATACTTTTAGATAGATTATTAATGCAAAGATGACACATAAACAATCCATCAAGAGTCCAATAGGTAAAGCATAACGTGTCTCTTTTAAATTTAATGATGAAAAATAAAGTGTCACGACATATAATGTTGTATCACTTCCACACTGTATTAATGATCCTAATAAACTAATTGGATGATCCACACCAAAGCTTTCAAATAAAGTATATAAAAAAGATAAAGATGCATTGGCACTTATTGGTCTTAATATACTTAATATCATCACATCAACTGGTATTTGTAATCTTATAAGAAGTGGTTGTAAAATATAACTTAAAACTTCAATCATCCCACTACTTCTTAGCAACTCTACAAATACCATAAAAGCCATTAATGTTGTAAAAAGTGGTTTGATTAATTTTAAACCACCTTGAACACCTTCTATAAACAAATCCATTAAATTCTCTTTCTTCATAATTCCATCTATCAATACAATTCCTATAACAATCCATACCATTCTATTCATGATCAATCAACCTTTGAATCAATAACCCTACTACCATAATGAAACAAGAAATAATAATCATATAAGGATAAAACCCATAAATATTCTGAGAACCAAATTGACTCCTTAACATAATCAAAGAACTAGGAAAAAGACAAAAACCAGCAGTATTCATAATAACAAGCGTTAACATTTCTCTTGAAATATGATGACTATATTCATATAAATATCTAAACGCCTTTAATCCACTCATTGTTGCTAGAGACCCCAACCCTAACAAATTAGCAATAAAGTTACTAGATAAACATGTATAAATATTTTCTTGATTTAAAACATTTCCATATATCAATCTTAACAAAGGATAAAATATAAAGCGAAGATACTTCATAAACCCCGTCTTTTCAATAACATTTAAAAAACCACCCCATAAACATGCTGATAAAACAACATTCATTAGTAACTCTACAACAACAAAGGGAGTATTCATAAAAGCTTCCATCATTTGGTCTTCATTATGCTCCATCAGTCCTATTACTATAAAAATAACAAGACTCCATTTCCATAATTTAGCCATGTATCATATCACCTAATAAAATCATTGTATAATCAAAAATAGTTTTAATCATTGATTGATTTTTTACAGTATATATCGTATCTTTTGCTATAGAAACTTCTAATAATGATTGATTTTGTATAAAAGAGACTTTCTTTGCTTCTTCACCACAATAATATAAATCTTGATCTATCAAAAAAGAATGACCATGATACTGATAAATTCCTTTAGGCAATACAAGCAAATATTTATATCTATCAAAGCATTCTTCATATTTCTTTTTATGAAACTCAAAATCATTACCACAATTGAATGTTACAATAATTAATGAGACATTATCTTTAATAGCTCTTGTAATTAAAGTTCTTTTTGCTTTATTGGTAAAACCTGTTTTACCACCTACACAATATTCATATTCTTTTAATAATCGATTTTTATTTTTCCATGTTCCTCCACCATCTTCTCTTTTATAACTTTGTTTACATACAATATCATTAAAAATCGGATTTTCACTACAATAAGCCATTAATAATGCCATATCATAAGCACAAGAACGGTTCCCATTATCTTCTTCATCCAATCCCGTAGGATTCGCAAAAATTGTTTGTTTCATGCCAATTTC
Source organism: Erysipelotrichaceae bacterium UBA3379 (assembly GCA_002359025.1). Taxonomy (GTDB): domain Bacteria; phylum Bacillota_I; class Bacilli_A; order Erysipelotrichales; family Coprobacillaceae; genus UBA3379. Next base: position 38,161 of record DEPZ01000009.1, read on the forward strand.
TTTTGCCTTATTATTCATCATCTCTACAAAATGTTCAATACTTCCACCAACATTCACTGCAATCACATTGGCTGCATCATTACCACTTCTTAATAATAAACCATGTAATAAATCTCTTAAATTAATATGGTCTCCAATATGTATATAGACCCCACTTCCCCATGCTTTATTGACTTCTTCCCCAATAATATAATCACTATCTAAATCAGCATTTTCAATTGCGACAATTGCTGTCATAACCTTAGAAATAGAAGCAACACTTTGGACATAGTTTTCATTCTTTGATTCCAACACATGCCTATTTACACTATCCATCACGACATATGCCTTTCCTACAAAATCTACTGCTTTAACTCTAGAAATCATTGAAATAAACAATAAAAAAACACATAATACCTTTTTCATATCATTATCACCTAGTGTATTATATGTTTTCTCCATTCTATTATACCTTTTACATAAGTCTTTACACCAAAAAAGGTCTTTGCAGACCTTAATGAATAACTCTTTTAATCTCATAAACACCTTGTATCTTATTTAAATTATCAATTGCAAGTTGCAATATCTCCGCACTCTCTACTGACAATGATAATTTAATATCTGCTTCCATACCATCTTTGACACTAGCATTGATATTTAAAATACTTACTTTGACTTGTCCTAATACAACAAGTATATCATTTAAAAGATTATTTCTATCTATACCAGTAATTTCAATATCGACTTGGAAACGTTTTTCTGTGATATTTGTATAATCCCAATATACATCGATTAAACGACCTTGTTCAACCCCTTTAATATTTGGACAATCAGCTCTATGAACTTTGATTCCTTGTCCTTTAGAAACATATCCTACAATAGCATCACCAGGTATTGGATTACAACATTTAGAAAGTTGAACTTTCAAACCATCCACACCATTTACACTGATTCCTAAACTTGTATTTGATTTTCTTTGATTTTTAATCGCTTCATTATTCTTTTTTAATATTTTTGATAAGTTATCAAAGAAACCTCTATGATTAGGAATCACTTTATCTAATAATGTTGATGCTGTCACTATTTTTTTACCAAGAACAAGCATAAGATCATCAAAATTATTTGCCCCAAATGAGCCATAATAACTTTTATATATATCAGAATCCAAGTATTTCTTTTCTTCCAATCCTCTTTTTCTAATTTCTTCTTTCAGTAATTTTTTACCTTCTTCAATCAATTCTTTTTGATTTTCTGCGTTTTTCTTAGAAATATATTGACGTATTTTATTTCTTGCCCCAGCAGTTCTTACAAACTTCAACCAATCTTCACTTGGCCCAGAGTTTTTATTTGTCTTGATTTCGCAAACATCACCTGTTTTTAATTTGGTATTGATAGGAACCATGACATTATTGACAATAGCTCCTACAGCATGATGTCCAACTTCCGTATGTATACGATATGCAAAATCTATAGGTGTTGCGCCATTAGGCAACTCTACAATCTTACCTTGAGGCGTCATAACATAAACATTGGCTTCAAAAATATCTCTTCTTAAAGAATCATAATATTCTTTAGCATCTCCGTCTTTAATTTCATCACTTAATGTAATGAAATCACCTAACCACTGTAGTTTATCAACAATATCTTTTTGTTCTTGCTTAGAAGAATATTCTTTATTTTCTTTATATCTCCAGTGTGAAGCAATTCCTCTTTCTGCCAGTTCATCCATTTCTTCTGTACGAATTTGGATTTCAAAAATATGTCCACCTTCACCAATAACTGCAGTATGTAATGATTGATACATATTAGGTTTAGGCATTGCTATATAATCCTTAAATCTACCTGGTAAAGGTCTATAGTTATCATGAATAATACCTAAAACCTCATAACATTTCATCTTATCCTTTAATATGATTCTTAAAGCATTTAAATCATATAATTCATCAAACCTTTTGTGTTTGATAACCATCTTCTTATAAATACTATAAATATGTTTTGCTCTACCTTTAATACGATAATCAATATGATTTTTATCCAATAAATTCTTTACCGATTCCATCATTTGATCAACTGACTCTTTACGTTCACTACGTTTTTGTTCTAACAGTTCAGAAATCTCTTGATAAGCTACTGGATCTAAATAATACAAACTCAAATCCTCTAGCTCAATACGTATGTCATTAATACCTAAACGATGAGCTATAGGCGCATAAACTTCTAAAGTTTCACGCGCTATTCTTTGTTGCTTTTTCGGTTCCATATATTGAAGTGTTCTCATATTATGTAAACGATCTGCTAATTTAATTAAAATAACACGTATATCCTTAGCCATCGCGATATAAATTTTACGATGGTTTTCTGCATAAACATCAGCCTCATCTTTAAAAGGCATCTTATTTATTTTTGTAACACCTTCGACCAGTGTTGTAATCTCTTCTCCAAACAGTTCAACCATTTCTTCTCTAGGCACTTTGCAATCTTCTATAACATCATGCAATAACCCCGCTGCAATGGTTGTTGGTCCAGTTTGTAGAGTTGTGAGAATATAAGCAACCCAAACAAGATGAATGGTATAGGGTTCACCACTCTTACGCTTTTGTCCTTCATGTTTCACCATAATATAATCGTAAGCTTTTCGAATTAAATCAAAACTTTCTTTTTTCGTAATATATCTAGAACAACTCTCAATAACATCTTCAAATGTCACTTGATCATGTTTATCCTTATATTCCATATACTCTTCCCCCTTTCCAAGAAATAATATATCTTTTTGTATTATAGCATAATTTTGCGTAACTCTCTATCTTTTTACTTATTCACAATGTTATTTTTTCGAATAATTTTCAA
>DEPZ01000044.1 GCA_002359025.1 Erysipelotrichaceae bacterium UBA3379
ATCTGTTGTATTGTAAACTTCAAATTCCCATAATGAGTAACCATATTCACTGGCAGGTGTAATTCCTTGCATCTTCACATAACGTGCCTGTACAGTATCAAATGTCAATGTTTGAATACGATTGTTACCTTCTTTTGTTTCATCAACAGATAGCATGGCTACTCCATCATCTGTATCTTTGATATGAGCCACATCTGTCCATGTTTTTGCATCATCAGATACCTGAACTTTGTATTCTGAAGCTCCAGCTCCTTCCCACATTAATACAACTTTATTAATTTCATAAGTACCACCAAGATCGACATAAATCCATTGATTATTATAATCTTTATCGGTATTTTCTTTTTTTCTTAATGATACCCAACGTGATGGTGTTCCCTTCACTTCTTGATTAATTCCTAAACCATCAAAAGCTAAAGAAGAAGTAAAATGTTTATTTCCATCAACATATTCATAACTTGCTTTAGAATCTTTATTTAAAGAGATATTTTCATTTGGTCCTTCAACATCTAGGATTGCCTCACCATAGACTTCAAATTCCCATAATGAAAAGCCATATACACTACCTGGTTCTAATCCTTGCATCTTCACATAACGCCCAGTAACGTTATCATAATCAAACTCATCTATACCACCATTACCGTCTATAATATGTGTGATATCTTTCCATTCTTTGGCATCATCAGATACTTGAATTTTATATTCTTTAACTCCAGCACCTTCCCAATTTAAAACCACTTTTGAGATATCATAATTTGCTCCTAAATCAACATAAATCCATTCATTTTTAGCATCCGGTGTTTCTTTTGTTCTTAAAGATACCCAACGTGATTGTTTTCCATCAATTGATTCAGTAGAACCATCAAAGGCAAGTGATGAATAGTAATGTTTATTTCCATCTTTTGTATCAATAAATTCTGAACTTGCTACAGAATCTTTATTGAACGCAACATTGACCTTAGGTTCCGGTTCATCAATATCAAGATTGAACTTTCCATAAACTTCGAATTCCCATAATGAATAACCATATTTATTATTGCTTATATCAATACCATGCATTTTCACATATCTTGCCTGAACTTCCTGATCAAATGCAATTTCATCAATACCAGGTTGTCCATTTTCCTGCACGTAGACTTGTGTCCATTCTTCACCGTCCATTGATACTACAATTTCATATTTTTTAGCTCCATTACCTTCCCAGTAAAGTTTAGCACCACTTAAATCATAAATACCATTTAAATCAACTTGGATATATTCATCGTTAGATTCACGATTTGAAACCCATCTTGATTGATTATTTCCACCATTATTTTCAAAGCTTCCATCAAAAGCTCTACCAGCATCATAAACATTGTTATAAACTGATGAAGCAGTTGTTTCTTTATTTAAAGCAATATTTTCTTGAATATCAGGTTCAATAAGATTGCCATAAACAGACCATTGAACAATCTGATAATTGTTACTACTTGACTCATTGAGTTTCAAACGTACATATTTTGCTTGTTGATTGCCTAAATCAGTAATTGTCTCAATATCTCCTTGTCCTTCGACTGTTTTTATTGTTTTCCATTGTTGCGCATCATCAGATATTTGAATTTCATATTGAGAAGCATAATTTGTTCCCCATTCAATATCCATATGAGAAAGTTCATAAATACCTTTTAATTCTACATAAATCCATTGATCTCCACCTTGTGTTGAAATCCAAGATGTATTTGATTTATAATCAACTACATTTGTTGGTAAATTTAAATCTTTAATTGTACTTGAAAATACATTTTTATGAGAGGCTATATCTTCATCTACAAACTTTCCATAAACAGATAGTTCATAAATACTAATACCATATTTTAATTGTGTTGACTTATGTGAATGAACTTTCACATAACGTCCATAAACAGGTTCATCATAACTATAACTATCAAGATATTCACTAGAAGTTTTCTTACCATCTTCAATAGTTGTCCAATTCACTTTATTGCTTGATACTTGAATATCATAATCATCAGAACATGCTGATTCCCATTGAATACTCATGGCATCAATTTGAGCATAATGTCCTAAATCAACAATAATCCAGTTATCATCTTCATTTCTTAGAGAACTCCATCTTGTTGAAGTATTTCCATCAACTGCTTTTTCTTTTATATTACCTGGATCATTTCTTGAAGTACTGCTGACTTCAACGTCTTTATTTAACGCTAGTGATTCACTTGCTTTCCATGTGATTTCCTTAATTTGATAATTTGATCCATCACCATTACCAAATTTAATCATAATATATGGATAAACACCATTTAAATCAATTGCATCTTCTCCACCATCACCATCTGTAACAGATTTCAACAATTCATATTTTTGACCATTGTCTGATACATAAATATCATAATCACTAGCAAAGTTTTCACCCCAAAGAATATTGAGTGTAGATAAATGTTTATTGTTTTCAGTAAAGAAACTTATCCATTGATTTTGTTGAGATTCACTTTGCCAATATGTTACTTCATCATTATCAAATGCTTTTTCGATTCCATGATCTGCCACTTGTGAGCTTGTCTGATAATGATTATCCGCACCTTCATTCATTGTCATTGTTTGACCTGCATAAGGTAAACCAGATGATACAAATGTTGTTTGTGATTCATGATTATCATCTTTCATTTGTACATTCACTGTTTCATTAGCACTTGTATCGCTCATAGCTAATGAGATTTTTCTAACATCATTGGATTCATCAACAATGACACTACAAGGTTTATCAACAGTAATTGTCATACCATTTTTTAAGTCTAATGAACCAGCTTTATAGAAGTTAATTTGTGTCATCTTTAATCCATTATGTCTTACAGCTTGAATTTCACTTGTATTAGAAAGAATTTCAACAGGAATTGTTCCTTCAGCATAGCTCTTAACTTCATTAGCAGTTTTATCTGGGACAACGATATAAGCATAACTATCATTATCAGGATTTAATCCATGATCAATATAAGCTTTAAATGCTGGTGCAACACCATTTTTAGCTTCTTCTGTCCATAATGATGGATTATCCTGTTTTGCATTACTAACCACAACATCAGTATCTTCTAAAAAGACATATCCAATATCATCATTGTATAACCATTTTGTGTTATATGTTTGATCAACTGTTCCTTCAAAAACTTCATTTCCACCAACATTGACTTCTTTGGCTTCACTTTGATTTAATGTTGTATGAATATTGACTTTCTCTGTAGAATTGATACCTGCACCTAATGCGACAAATTCATCATCAAAGAAGAAATATCCTTTTTTGACTTGTGTTCCTTTTTTATTCATATCATAGGCAGTTGCCCCATATGTTCCATTAGATACACCAATCGTATGTTCTGTTCCATTTGTAAAACGTCCAGAATTTGAATAATCTTCAACAACACGCGCAGCAGTTGTCGTTCCTGGAACATGTGCCCAGTCATAAGTTGGATAAACATTGTTATATTCTCCACCATCAACAGTAATATAAGATGAAGCTGAAGATGTCCAATAAATCAATTGTCCACCATCTTCTTGACCAGTCCAGCTCCCACGCCATTCTCCACCAATAACTTGATTTGAATCCATCTTAATATTGACACCATAATTATCTCGCATATGTGATGCATAAGCTGAACGCCACATATAGTAGTTTCCATTTTTACCATTTGATGTACTTTCATCAGTAATATTGTTTAAAATAGCCTGATATTGGCTAGCACGTTCTTTATCAACTGCCATCATTCTTTCTAATGGCAAAATATAAGCTGATGCATAATTTTTATAACCAATAGCTAAATCATATGGACGATAACCAAGATATAGTTCCATAATATCATCTCTAATTGTCCAGCTTGTTCCTTCTAACATATAATCAGCCATTAAATCAACAATGCTTTGATCAAATTCATAAGCTGTATCATTGAGCATATAAAGCCAGTAACTCATATCTCTAAACATAGAAAGACCGTACCCATTAGAATAAAACTGTCTTCCATGCATATAGAAACTATTATCTACCTGTACAGCTTCAGCAGTATTGTCATCTTCCTGTACAACTAAGCAATAACTTAAATAGTTATCAACCAATTCTTTAAGATCAATCATATGTCTATCTTTTAAAGAATCTTGATACTTTGTACCATTTTCTGTAATAATAGCGTAATATACATAATTTTGATCAAACCAGAGATTGTTTTGACCTGTCCCATATTTTTCTGGTGTTTTCTCTAATAATTTATAAAGTAAAGTATTCATTGCATCTTCTGTAATACCTTCTACTCCATCCATCATCAAAGCAATACGAGAAAATCTTAATTGAATACCAATTTGTCTTTCCCACCAGTTTGTATTCCAAGGCTCCTTGCCATTGTTGGCTTTTGTCCAGTGTTTAATCGCTAAATTTAATTTTTCAATAACTTCTTTATTTTGATAAAGAGCATTGCCTTCAACATGATATGCAATTGCAATAGCTTGAAGACGATCCAATGCCAAATAAGGTTCCCATGCTCCTCCATTGGCCGCACTTCCTTCCATTGTATAATCCACATCTTTAAAAGAACCATCTTCTTGAATCATATTAAGATAGTCTTTAGCTTTAGAAACATAACATGTTTCTACTTTCGCTCCATCATCAAAAGTATCTTGGGAAATCATAAACTCTTTAAGACGTGATTTGATTGTTGCAAAATCATCATTAACAGCAAATGTCACACCTAAAGAACTTAGAATCATTCCCAATGATAATACAAATGACAATGTCACTTTTAATATCTTTTTTATCATTTTCAAGCCTCCTTCTCTCTGTAAACGCTTACTACATCATACATTGTCAAATAATATGACTTGAATTACAATAAACATTTACTTGAAAAAAGATCTTCATTGAACAGAAGACCTTTCTATGAGTTGAACACTTAATAATTCTGTTTTTTGAATATAGTCCTTTCTTTGAATACGATCAACTAAGCGATGTACTGCTTCCTTCCCCATACTTTCTTTTTGTACTTGCATCGTTGTCAGTGGTGGATTTAACTTTGCAGCTAATGGTGTATCGTCAAAACCAGTGACTCCTATATCTTCAGGAACTTTTATTCCTAGATTTGTTAATGCTTGAATGACAATAAAAGCATTAGAGTCATTCGCACAAATTAAAACTTCTGGCAATTCTTTTGATTGAAGTCTTTTTTCTATTTCATTAGTTTGGTGATTAAGAACATATTTTTCAATATTATCTAAAAATGAATATTTTTGAATATAAGCATCATCATTAAATGATTTAATTATTTGATGATTCATTAAAGCTAATTTATATCCTAAAAAACGATCTTGAAAACTTAAAGAATAATCTAAATCACCAAAGAATCCTATCTTTTGATATCCTTTTTGTATAATATAATTTGTCATCATATAACCACCCTGTTTGTTATGAGTAAGTATACAATCACAACTATCATATAACGAAGTAAAATCAACCAAAACAATAGGAATACCTGTTCTCTTTATTTTTCTTAAATTCATATCTGATATTTTTCCAACAACTAATATCCCTGCAACTTTCCTATCAACAATACATTCAGGTATATTCATGTATTCATCTTCAAAATAATTCATAATAGATGAATACCCTAGATTCTTAGCTTCTTCCACAATAGACTTTAAAACAATAGAATAAAAATGACCTGTATCTGCATAATAGCTTTGCATCATAATACATATATTCGATCTAGAAAAAACAGATAAATATTTTCGCTTTTCATTAATATATCCCATCTCATCAGCCGTACGTAAAATAAGCAAACGCATTTCATCGCTCACACCTGGTTTATCATTTAATGCTATGGATACTGCATTTATAGAAATATTTAATTTTTTTGCAATATCTTTCATAGTTACTTTCACTTCATCACCTCCATAATCAGTATTTACTATTATGTTCATGTATCCACTCTTGAAAGTCAATAGCAAATAAATCGAAATATTTATACCAATAATATATCACCATAAATACAAAAAAGCCATGTGTTCATGACTTTTTATAATTCTTCACCATTTGTTTCAATAACAGTTTTATACCAATCAAAAGATTTCTTTTTCATTCTAGCCATATCCTTTAATTCTTTATTTTCTCTATTTACATAAATCATACCATATCTTTTATTCATATTTGCACGACTACTTAATATATCAATAGGACCCCATGCAAGATAACCTCTACAATCTACACCTTCTTTAACCGCTTCTTTCATTTGTTCTATATGTTGTCTCATATAGTCTATACGATAATCATCATCAATCTTTCCATCTACACATTGGTCATGATATCCTAAACCATTTTCTACAACATAGATTGGCATTTCATAACGATCATATAATTGTCTTAAAGTTAATCTAAATCCAACTGGATCTATTGTCCAACCAAATTCAGACATTTCTAGATAAGGATTTTCTTTTACAACAACATCATTCACATTAGTTAAAGAATCTTCTCCATAATGACAAATTGTAGAAACATAATAACTAATAGAAAGATAATCTGTCTTTCCTTTCTTTAAAATTTCTAAATCTCCATCTAATATTTCAGGCATAGTTCCTTCATTCATCATACGAGAATAATAATAAGCATTATAATGTCCTCTAGCAAAAACATCTAAAAAGACATAAGCTTCACTTTGAGCTTTCATACTTTCTAATGTATCTAAAGGATGACAAGTTGCAGGATAACTTTGAACAGCAGTTGCCATTCCCATAACTTTTCCACCTTTTTGATGTATATATTCATTGACTAAACTATGGGCAATTAAGGTATTATGCATAATTTGATTATCAAATGTTTGTGGATTCATACCTTCTGGACATACTGCACCAAAGAACATTTTTGGACCTTTTTGTAAGATACCATTTTGTTCATTAAAAATAATCCAATTTTCTACTTTATCATAGTATCTATCTACAATCTTCTTACATAATTCTACAAAAATATCTACAACTTTTCTACTCGCAAAACCATTATATTTTTCATATAAGAATACTGGCATCTCAAAATGATATAATGTAGGAATAGGTTGTATTCCTCTTTCTATTAATGCATCGATATAACGATCATAGAAAGCAAAACCTTCCTCATTATATGTATTCTCATCTTTCATTAGTCTAGACCAATCAAAAGAAAAACGAAAAGCTTGAAATTTCATTTCTTGAAATAAATCAAAATCTTCTTCAAATCTATGATATGCATCTATACCATCTTTAAAATCAGAAAATTCTCCTGTCACAGTTAAATCACATACAGCAGGTCCTTTTCCTCCTTCGGTATATGCACCTTCACTTTGATGAGCAGTCACTGCTCCACCCCATAAAAAATCTTTTCTTAAGATCATTGTTTCAACTCCTCACTTTCATTATTATTTTGTTTTATAACAACTTGAAATTCAAGTCATAAATACTTGAATTCATCTCATATATAAAACATTTTCCCATCATTTTTCATTCAATGTCTGTTGACTTGTAAAAACACAATAAAAATTATCATGAGAAACATGAAATGAATCGAATGGTTTCACTATATCTAAAATTCTTTGCTTAATTTCTTGAGATATGCCTGTTTGCTGACAAATTTGACATTGCACATCTGTTTTATAAAAAATATGAACTTGATCAAAAATAATTTCTATTTTCCATATATAAGGTCTATGAATCCTTGGTATTTCTTTTTGTACCGGTTTTAAAATTCTTTTTCTTATTTCATCTTCTAATGTGTCATAAGTGATAATCGAAGGTGATTTTGTGTATATATGATATTTTTGACAAAGGAAAACAAATCGTTTACCAATTTTCCGTTGTTTTGTTTCATCAAAATGTATACCTTTCTTCATCTTTTGGCACTCTTGATGATTCCTTAATAAAAATTTCAATCTAAATTGATTATCATGTGTCTGATCATAAAAGTAATTGTAGAGTTGTAAATGAAAAGTCTGTTGAAACCATTGCTCAAATTCAAATAAAAACAGACTTTTTGGTTCTAAATGACATAATAAATGAAATGCATGTTGATATTGTTGCTCATTTAAAAGTATAAAAAACACTTCTTCTATTGTTATTGTAAAGAAAACTTCATTGATTGAGATGTTTTAAGATGATACAACAGTAGAAACTTAAAATTTCTACATGGAGGTTTCATATGTACAATCCTATTTTAGATGTTTTTATGATAGTTGCGAAAAAGGGAAGTTTTTCAAAAGCAGCACAATACCTATTTCTCACACATACAGCTGTTATTAGACAAATGAACACTTTAGAAGTACAGCTACAAACGCAAATTTTTTATCGTAGTCATCAAGGTATTAGCCTCACACCTGCAGGGCAAGTTCTTTATAATGAAACCAAACGTATAATGAGCTTAAATTAACAGATTATTTTAAAAGTGCAAGAGGCAAATTTTCATTTGTCTGTTCTTATTCGTGTTGGTGTATCAACACTTTACTCCTGTCAGCTCTTAATGAAAATATGGGAGCAAATCAGTCATCATTACCTACAATCCGATATATAAATGGTCCCTTTTACAGATGATGCTCATCGTTTACAATTATTAGTATCTCAATTTGGTTGTTTAATTGGACCTTATAATGTTTTATACAAAGATGCTATATATCGTTTTATTCCATTAGGACATTATCATTTCCAAATCACCATCCCCTTGCTAACAACAAAACCATTCATTGGCAAGATTTAAATCATGAAAAAATCATGATTATGAAAACAAACTATAGTCCTATTTATGATAAAATAAGACAGGATTTTCTCGCTCACTGTCCTCATATAGAAATTATGGATATTGAACCTTCCTATGATACTTCCACTTTTAATCAATGTGCCAAGACACAAAATCTCTTATTGTCTTTAGAATGTTGGAAGGATGTTCATCCATCACTTGTTCATATTCCACCCAGCCAAGACTATCAGATTCCTTATGGAATCATCACTAATCAAACAATTAGTCCTCAACTCCAAAACTATTTTAAATCATTCAAGATTCATATCGATATGTTTCTTTCATCCTAGAACGTTGATGACAATAAGTACATTTCAAATATTTTCCCTTGCTTCCATTATAAATACATAATAAATCTTGAAAAAAAGAAATCGTTATTCTTTGATGACATTGAGGACAAATATAAGCATAGTGTGATTGATGAAATTTGATTAACATGACTAATAAAATGAAATCGAAAATAAACATGTATACAACATATCTATAATGAATAAAACATCTTAAAAATATTGTGACTATGATAACAAGAACATATAAACATAGCAAAATATAAGTCAAATGAACTGTTTTTTGATGTTTTTGATCTCTAATCAATTCATATAACTCTTGGTAATTAAAAACAGTTAATGCGTGATTATTTTGAAGTTCCTGCAATAAAACAGATATTTCTTGATTTTGTTGTTGGAGATATATCAGTTGTTTTTATGATTAAGCAAGAAAAAAAGGAGTTGCACTCCTTTTACTGAAAACAAATATTTTATTGATAATCTCGAAAACTGACCACTTCAATATGATGATGCTTTAACCAGTTTTTTAACCACTGACTACATAAAAAATCACATTCCATTGGTCTAATCAATGTATATGAAGAATGTTCCAAGATATATTGATCAAGATAACCCGGATGAAAGACAACCAGACTGCATTCATTTTTTTGAATATTTGATAATTGATTTTCAAAATATTGATAAGGGTCATAGAGTCCTTTTTCATCAAAAGCAAAGAAATCTAAAGATTGGATATGATGTTGTTTTTGCCATTGTTGATCCATCGGATTGTCATAGAACAAATGATGCCTAACAGCTACATTTTCTAAAGCCTGTAAATAATTTTTTGAAAAAACAGCATGTCCCTCAAAATACTCTGGTTTTTGACCTGTAATTTCAATAAACCTTTGTAATTGTGCTTCAATTTCCAATTCACACTCTAAAATATCAATTGTATCTTCTTGACGATGATTAATATCATAACTTGAATAAAATTGTCCATCTTCATTAACCAAAGAAGGAATAAGATCAGGAGAACAAATTGGTTTTCCTAAGCAAATATTTGTATGTTGTCCTAAACAAATATTTACATCTTTGATTAATTGATAGCCATGCTCTGCACTTTCCATATTGGGCATAAGTCCCACACAACTGATTACACCATCTTGAATAGCTTTTAAGATGCCATAATTGACACCTTCACTAATGCCTAAATCATCTCCTCGAAAAATCATTTTCATGATTGCTGATCACCTCTTTGAAGATAAGTATAATACGCGCCAATCAAATTAGAATCATTATAATATTGACATGGTTTGATTTGCGGTTTTCTAAAGAGATAAGCTTTTGTAAAAATATCATCTATCTTTTTTTGAATCATTTCTACAAACAATGGGTCTTGACTAATTCCTCCACCAATACAAATACATTCAGGATTGATGATATTATCAATGTTATAACAAAACTTGGCTATTGCTTCAAACCAATCATCCATGATTGAAATCACTTCTTGATCTTTTTGACGATAAAGCTGCATCATCGCTTCCCCATCAATATTTTCATCTTGTTTGATATCTTGGACTTTTTTGACAATAGCTAAAGTTGAATATGTTCCAGCAAAGCTTTGATATTGTGCTTGATGCAAATCAACAAAAATAGGACTAAATTCTCCAGCTATCAAATCTAAACCACGTAGTACCTGATGGTCAATGACAATACCTCCACCTATACCAGAACCAAAAATCAAAACGACGCAGCTTTGACAATCTTTTGCCTGTCCTAGCCATGATTCACATAAAGCCGCAGCCTTACCATCATTTTCAACAGATACAGTAATATCATCGCATAAAGCAGACAATCTTTTAGCAAGTTCTAACCCTTCTAAATAAACTAGTGCTCCACTTGTCAACATGACACCTTTTTCCACATCTATTTTTCCTGGTACACTCATTGCAATCCCTTGAATATTTTCTTGTTGAAAAGAGAAATAAATATTTTGTAATGTTTCTAAAAAATGTTCCTGTGATTCATAAGGTGTTTTTATTTTTGATGTCTGTGTTAAATGGCATTGATCATCAATTAAACCATACTTAATAAATGTTCCACCTACATCAATGACTAATACTTGATCTTTCATTTTATCCTCCTATAAAAGAGGGACTTTTTAAAGAAAAGTCCCTGTCTATTTATGAATGTTCCTGTTTTCGATATTGAGATGGTGTTTTTCCATACCATTTCTTAAAATGATTAATTAAGGTATGTTCACTAGAAAAACCACATTCAAAAGCAATATCTATAATACGTTTTTGTGATGTCATTAATAAAAATTTTGCACGATCTAAACGTAATTTCGTTAAATAAGTATAATAATTTGTATTTAAATAACGTTTAAACATTAATGAAATATGTTGTGTTGTGTAACCAAAATGATTTGACAAATACTGTAAAGAAATATCTTCTCGATAATGTGTACTGACATAGAAAAGAATTCTTGAAAAAGTATCATTGTTTTCATGATGATAGGATGTAGGATCATAATGACTTTCCTTTAAACATTGGGATAATAAGGAAAGAAGGGATGCTTTATATTCTAATTGAGAAACAATATCATCATGATTCATTTTCAAAATAACTTGAGAAAACAACTCAATAAAAGACTTCTGATTTTTAATCATAAAGACTTTATCAATGAGTAAAGTTGAAGGCATATGTTGTAAAATAAAACCAATATTAATATGCAGACATTGGAAACGAAAATTACCAGCATTGCCAATCATTTTATGAAGTGCCTGCATTCCAATCACAATCACATCACCAGGGTTCACTTCAAATAAACCTTCAGGTGTCATTGTTGTCATATGCCCATCAATAATATGAACAATCTCCAGCCATTCATGCCAATGAACATCTATGATAGATTTATTTTCATTATGTCCAGCAGAATCTATAAATAAGCAATATTTATTACTATCATAATTACGTATACTACTATCAACATCTTCATATTCTTCATCAAAAATCAATCGCATCTTTATCACCAGCAACATTCTAACATATTTTTCTATATCACATCAATCAAGATCTTTTCCATTTGTACGAATGACTTTTTTATACCATTCAAAAGATTTCTTACGTGTTCTTTGAAGTGTTCCTTGTCCTAAATCATCCATATCAACATAGACAAAACCATAACGTTTTTTCATTTCTCCTGTGCTGGCACTTACTAAATCAATACATCCCCAAGTTGTGTAACCAAGTAATTCTACTCCATCTTCATTGATCGCTGCGTCCATCGCTTTGATATGTTCTCTGAGATAATCAATTCGATATTGGTCGTTTACATATCCATTTTCATCTGGAATATCCACAGCACCCAAACCATTTTCTACAATAAATAATGGCTTTTGATAACGATCATATAATGCATTTAAGGTAATACGAAGCCCAAGAGGATCAATCTGCCATCCCCATTCACTTGCTTTTAAATATGGATTTTTCAGAGATGCCATAACATTGCCTTCTGTTTGTTCAATATTCGCATCACCGCTTGCACAGCGAGAAGAATAGTAAGAGAATGAAACAAAATCTACAGTATTTGCTTTTAACAGCGCTTCTTGTTCTTTCGTGATATGCAGATCAATTCCTTTTCTTTCCAGCATCTTTTTGGCATAGGAAGGATACTCTCCTCTTGCCTGTACATCAATAAAGAAATAATTCTCTCTATCTTTTTCCATTGCCTTCCAAACATCTGCTGGATTACAGCTATATGGATAGGTAACTCCTGCCGCTAACATACAGCCAATTTTATTTTCTGGATCAATTTCATGACCAATCCGAGTTGCTTCTGCACTCGCCAGTAACTCATGATGCGCTGCCATGTATTTTACCGTTTCTTCTTCTTCACCTTCTTCAAAAACAAGCCCAGCCCCCATAAATGGCAAATGCAAAATCATATTAATTTCATTAAAGGTAAGCCAATACCGAACAAGTCCTTTGTATCGAGTAAATAATACGGTTACTAATTTCTTATAAAATTCTACTAATATTGGGTTTTTCCATCCGCCATACTCTTTAATTAAGTGAATTGGACAATCAAAATGAGTAATCGTAACGAGAGGTTCTATTCCATACTTTTTGCATTCATGAAACAAATCCTCATAAAATTTCAATCCCTCTTCGTTTGGTTGATCTTCATCTCCATTTGGGAAGATTCTCGTCCATGCAATGGAACAGCGGTAAGTACGAAATCCCATTTCTGCGAATAATGCGATATCTTCCTTATAATGATGGTACATATCAATTGCTTCCATGGCTGGATAATAATGCTTGTTATCTGGTTCCAGCATTTTTAGTTTACCCGTCATAACTGCCATACGATCCGAACCATATGGAATCACGTCCACATTTGCGAGTCCTCGATTTCCTTCCTGATAACCGCCCTCACATTGGTTGGCGGCTGTTGCGCCGCCCCACAAAAAGTTTTTTGGGAATGCCATAAAATTCTCCTTTCTATTTTTTGTATTGTTTCCTTATTGGATCGAAACGTCCCATAAATTTGGACTTTGGAAATGCTGATCCAATGTGTCGCTAAACCATCGACCATTCATTACATTTTTAATCACTTTCTCTTTTAATTCTGGAGAAATACTTGTATCTGCTTCCATTTGAGCAATAATTTGTTCATACGTTGTGCTGACATCTTTCAACTCCACAATTGCATCCGTCTCTGTTCCATCAAATACCATGGAATTTTTGCTTTCTGGTGTCCAATTGGTCCATTGAGCAAGTCCTTCTCCATTTGGATCTCCAGTTGCCAGGAAATTAGCAAGGTAATTATTATATTGTTTTGCCATTGCAACATATCCAGCTTTTTCAAATGCTCCTTCAAATGTAGCGGTATAATTATTTTACTGTGAAACCAACCCTTCCGAATGGTCAAAAAAGCGCAAACTATCCCTCTCAAATTTTTGGAATTCAATAAATGAACTGAATGGAAGGCTCATGCGGCAACTACAGGGGCTTCCCAACCAAGTGCTTTTAATTTCTTGAGATATGCATTGATTTTTCGTTCCTTGTTAAATTGATTATAATAATCAGCGCCCAAATCTTTGAAAACCATGCCGTCTTTGAGAATGTGATATATCGCAATTAGCATGGAATGAGCAACAGCAACATAGGCTCTTTTTTTACCTCGATGGGCACTGATTCTCATAAATTGGGCATAGAAATAGGATTGTTTATTCCTAACCGCCGAATGGGCACATGTCACAAGGGTTGATCTTAATAAGGCGTTTCCCTTCCGAGTTTTTCCGGATTTCCGTTTTTTTGCACTTTCATGATCGCCTGGACATAAACCTGCCCATGATGCTATGTGGGAATCCGTAGGAAAGCGGTTCATATTCGTTCCAATTACGGAGACAACCGCCTGAGCACTTGTATTGCCTATCCCTGGAATAGACTGGATCGCCTCGGAAGCCTTTTTTTCTTCTGGCTTCATAAAGTTATCGATTTCATCATCGAGATTTTTGATATGAGCATTGAGCTCATCCAAATGTACAAGGAGTTCTTTCATCATTCGGCGCTGAAGTGGAGACATGACACCATTGAGATCATCGATGATCTGTTCCTTGCTGGCTTTGAGATTATGGGCAATCACCTTTTTGCTATACATTTCGTCAAATTTTGCCTCATCGAAACGCTCTCCTGTGATGAGATATTCCAAGAGATTGCGGGCGCTCTTGCCATTAATGTCACGTACTGTGCCAGACAACTTGATGTTTGCGCCTTCCAGCATTTTTTGGAGGCGGTTTAGTTCCCTGCTTCGTTCACCAGTAAGGCTCTTGCGATAACGTACCAGTTCCCGCAATTCCCGTTGGTCTTTATCAGGTATATAGCTTGCCTGAAGAAGACCATGCTGGAGAAGATCCGCTATCCATTCAGCGTCTTTCACATCCGTTTTTCTGCCAGGAACAGCCTTCATGTGGTGTGCATTGACTACCATAGCATTCAAGCCAGAAGATTCAAGGATGTTATACAGAGGCTTCCAATAAGAGGCTGTGCTTTCCATAGCGATCATTTTACAATCGCTTTCCTTAAGCCAGTCAGCCAGTGAAAGAAGCTCTCTGGTTGTCGCACCAAACTCACGGATCGCATTCTTGTTGCCATTTCTTAAACATGCGACGATGAGTTTTTTGTGCACATCAATACCACAACAAATGTCGTAAACCTTATCCATAGTTATACCTCCAAGGTAAATTTACGGCATGACACTCTCTCATTTATTATTTTACTGTACGTCCTTGTGCCGAGACTGGCTGGACAGATGGTGGTTCAACTGAGAGTGTCCTCAATCAGTTTGTGTGACGGGCTAAAGGCCCAGAAAATAAACGATCTCTACCGTTATTTTTAGTATAAGAGATAATACGGAGGAAGGCAATGAAATCCAATAATTTTATACAGAGAGGTTTCATTTATGGTGGTGCCAGGTGAGCGGGGCATGTGGGTTTGTGCGATAAATCCGTCAAGCGAACACTGGGCTTGCACAAGGGTAAGTACAGCGAACGGCTTTACCGTGAGCTGTGCCAAATC
>DEPZ01000003.1:0-20905 GCA_002359025.1 Erysipelotrichaceae bacterium UBA3379
ATGGCGATTCAATCATAGATACACAGGAACTCATATAATGGAAAAGGTTTCAAAATATATTTCAAAATCTTTTCCAGTGGATTCAGAAAAATTATCAAAAATTTTGGAATTATCCAAATCATATTTTTCACCCTGTGACTGATGGTCTATTAAGAACTTCTTTAGCACTTACAAGCTTTATGATATCTTTAACTAACATAAAGTCTCTTCCTTTAAGTAATCAAGAATCAACATTTTTAAATCTTCTAATTGTTTCGTACACCCAAATACTGTTCCATCTACACTCACAACCGGTGCCAAACCACACGCACCAACACAACGTGTTGCATCTATAGAAAACAATCCATTTTCACTTGTAGAATTCACCTGACAATCTGTCATTTCACAAAGCAAATCCAATATTGTTTGAGCACCATTGACATAACAAGCAGTACCCAAACAAACTGAGATGACATGTTTTCCTTTAGGTTCAGTAGTAAATTGTGAATAAAAGGTGACAACACCATAGACTTTAGAAATAGGAACTTTTAAAGTAGATGCAATTTTTTCCATAGCTTCAAAAGGAATATATCCTAATTCATTTTGAATTTCATGAAGCATAAGTTTCATAGGACCTTTCTGGTCTTTATGTTTTTCAACAATTGCATCAATTTTTTCTAAATACTCTTGTTTTAAACCTCCCATAAATTCATACTCCTTTCATCTTATATACATTATTATATCATACGATGTAAACGCTTTAAATAAGTTTCAATATTTAAAAAAAAGACAATTATCTTAGCGATAATTGCCAATACAAACAGTCTTTACGTATATCATCACTGATAACCCATAACAAATCATCAATATGACCAATATAACAGCTACACTTATAATATTAATTGAAACAAGTGATGTACTCATCACCCCCAGCAATAGATTTAACTGAAAAGCATGAAGATATCATCATTAAGACATTTCTAGAAACAGTATGTGGTCTATGTTCAAGAAGGGTTTTAAAGATAATATTTTCTGACTTTGTTAATTCAATTGTTTGATTTTTATAATATAATGAACTTCTTTGTGTATCATAATATATATCTTGTTGGATATATGTTTTTTTATCTATCTTATATTGATATGTTCTTCTTAACAATGCTTCTATCTTAGCTTTTAATAAATCAAGTTGAAATGGTTTTTCTATATAATCATCCCCACCTTGACTTATAGCCATGATTTTATCACTATCACGATGACGTGAACTTATATACATAATAGGCACTTTAGAGAATTCTCTTATTTTCACACACCAATAGAAGCCATCATAATAAGGAAGATTGATATCCATGAGTACTAAATCAGGCTCTTTAGCAATAACCTGACAAACGATATCTTCAAAATCTTTTGTTGTAGAAACATGATAACCCCATTTACTCAAAAAATCAGCTAATTCTCTAGCAAGACTTTGATCATCTTCAATAATCATAATATGCATGCCTTCCATCAAGGACCCCCTCCTATCTATAGTTCTTATTAATGTATCGGATAGTTTCATCTAAACCATAATCATTTAAATAGTTTAATAATTCTTCTAGCATCTGTCTTGTTTCTTGATGCATTATATAGGAATGTTTACCTCCATTATAATAAGCCAATGGAAAACTATCTCTATAGTCTTTTCCTTTATAAGTCATACTTGCTGCAATACGATCACAAAACATTTCTAATACATAATGTTGAGGCATCTTAGCTGGTTTTAACCCATCTCTGGTAAAATCAACCCAAAATTCCCAATGATGTTTATTTCTACCTTTATGATGTAACCAAGCAAGAGAATAACCTTTATCCTCTCTTTCAGCAGAATTAGGAGAACGTGTTCCTTGATAATATTTCACACCTGTTAAAAACTCACAAGGTGCATATTTAGACATATCATGTAATAGTCCTTGTTTATATAAACCGATGCGAAAACATAGTTTTGCAACTTTGATTTTATGTTTTGTAATTGTACAAAAATGCTTTATTATTTTCATTCTATCACCTAAATTTCAGTATACTCTCATTTATCTATGATGTAAATGTCTTTTCTTTTTTTGCATAAGTGTTATAATGAGGGTGTTGAGGAGGTGGATTCATGCCGATAAAAATTGATGTGCAAACAAATATCGAAGACTGTGAACTAACACTTGAAACATGTTCACAAATTATTAATATGTTACAAGAATCATATCAAAGCATTAGAAAAGAAATGTATAGCTATTTCTTAGGGAAAAAGAGTTTAAAAAGTGCTTTGATTATTGCAGGATTTTTCTTTGCTTTATATGCGATTTCTAATGAAATAATATTTGCATATGTTATGCCAGTGTCTGTCATTTTTGTTTTGATACTTTCAGTATCTAGTGCTGAATACCTAACATCTCAATCAAGAAAACAATTACATGTACAGATACAACGATATATACAAAAAAGAGAGCGTCTATTAAAAAATCAAAATTTAAAGGCATAATCAAACTACAAAACAAAAACAGTATGTCATTCAATGGCATACTGCTTTTTATCTATATAGCTTTTCAATATTCTTCTCTATCTTAACATCAACCAATTTTAAAATCACAATGATTCATCTATGAATAGAATAGAGAAAATGAAGCCTGTCTCCATTATAATATCGAGTCATAAATTCATCTTCTTTACTCATCCCAATACTTTTGGCTACTTTCATTGATGCCACATTATCTGCTTTTATTATTGAATAAACTTTATCTTGATTTAGATGTTCAAAAGCATATTACTTACATGCAGATGCAGCCTCTTTTGCATAACCACAATGCCAAAACTTTTCCTTTAACAAATAACCGATTTCAAGAACTTCTGCATGCCTATAAGGCTGCATTGTAAGTCCAGCCTGTCCTATCATTTCACCTGTATCTTTTAATATAATTGCCCATAAGCCAAATCCATACTTTTTATATCTTTCTAATTGCCGACCAAGCCAGGATTGAACATCGTTATCTGAAAAAACATGTTCATAAGCATACATCACATTCGGATTTTGTAAAATCTCAGTTAAATCTTGAAAATCCCCTTGGTTCATTTCTCTTAAAAATAAACGTTCTGTCTCTAAAATCATTTGTTATTTCTCCTTTACAAATTCCAATTTATTGACTTCTTTTCATATACAATAAAGGATATGGATTCCCTTGTTCATCCCATTCTATTCGCTTATAAACTTCAAACCCCATATATTCATAAAATCCTTTAGCAAGAGGATTCTGTTCATTGACAGTCAATTCATTTATTGAATAATTTTCAATACCATATTGCAGTAATTGCTTTCCAATTCCCTGTCCTCTATATTCGTTTGAAACAAATAACATGTCCAGCATTTTATCTGCAACACCCATAAAATCAACTGGATTTCCATCTTGGTTTTCTGCAACTACTAAAATTAGGACGTCTTTTAAAGCTTGGGGAACATACTGTTTAATATTATTTATTTCGTCGGTCGATAAAAATGAATGACTTGCTTTAACAGAACTTTCCCATACATCTAATAATTTTTGTATCAATATTGGATTTCGCTCTTGTATTCGAACTATTTTCAATTTGACATTACCTCCCAAACAAGAATTCATCGAAGCCAACCATACAAAAAAATAAAGTTAATAAGCCGCTCAATAAAACCATACTTCCTACAATCATGCCACCTATAGCAGCAGTATTATCTTGCCTATAACCATCAATATAACTATATTGTGGATCATTATAATCATACCAAACCTTAACTTGATCCCCTCTTTTGTATTGACAATATGTTGTACCCCAATTCATTTCAATTCTTATTATCTCATCATCAACTCTATACTCATAAGTTGGAAAATAAGCTCTTTTACGATTTGTTTTCATAGAATCAATATTTACAATCTTTCCATATGTATATGATAAACATCTATACTTCTTATCTTTTTTTACTTTAAAATAAGCGAAGCTTTCTCATAAAAGGAAACTACCTATTCCACAAAATAACAAAGGAAATAATGTTCCTACCATTATTTTCTCAAACCATCCCATAATTACACTCCCTTTACATTTTAACCATCGCAAAATTTCATGAAATATACTTTATAAAGATACAATCAAATGATTTGTTGTTATTGCTTTTATTTTTATATGTTTATCCATAATTAAACATCTCCCTAAACTAAGCTATGTCCTTAAAAAAGCCAATCAAAATAAAAGCAATACAAAGAATTAAATCACATTGGAAATACGGTATATAAATATCAATTCCAAGTATAATGATTGATTGCAATAGGCTGTTATTCATTACTAAAAGCAAACGAACTACTTGTCACATCAATATTCATTTTAGCCGTACCCTTTCCTCTTGTGTAATCATAGTTTGAGCCAAGCATATCATATGCAGGCCAATCGCTTGGTACCAAAAATGATGAAGATGAAATCTTTGCATTGATAGCAAAATCATTAATATTACTTATAGACAATGCGCACGAACTTGCATTTCCTGTATAATTTAATGTCTTATTATAATCTGACGGAAGTTTCATCGCTACTGAACTTGCTGTACTCGTTACAGTGATATTTGTATTCATTGCTGGTAGGATTAATGAACTCCCTTCACAGACAGCTGTAATAAGACTGAAGCTTTGATTAGGAATAGAGACTATAACATGGTTTTGATTTTCACTGTCTGCCTCTGGTTGATTGTCAGTTACCTTTATTTCAAATGTTGAACCATTTGTAACAGTCGTAACAGTATACTCATCTTTGTCATATTCGTAACTGTACTGTCCATCACTGGCTAATCGCACTTCCACCGGAGCACCTTTAGCAATAATTTTCAAATCATCTATATCTTGCTGTGGTTGATTTATTTCGTTTTCAGTGTTTGGCGTATTCATTTCAGGTTCCGCTACGGATTGGCACCCTATAAGTGCAAATGACAGTATTAATCCTAATAGAATAGAAAAAATTTTTTTCATTACATCACACACCCTTCTATGATAAAAACTTCCATTTATCTGTCTATATAAAATTTATATTATAAAGATACAAGCTAAGTATAGAACCAATTAACGCTCCAATCAAAAGAGCTTTATAATTCACTTCTCTTACTTTTTTATTCATAATTTTCCTCCTAATTTTCTTATAACAAACTACCTCTTCATTTTAACCATAACATATCATTGAGTTTCATACATCATATCTGTTATAAAATCAAATGTATTGTTTTCACTACCAAATATCAATTTACCTGTTTCATTTATAACAACTATTCTATTTGGTATTGTCTTATACTTGTTAAGTTTCATCGTCTAGAATTTACCAACGCTTCATATTTTTTCTGAATTTTTCTATATATGCAGATTTTAATTCTTTTGAAGATATCTCATAACATAATAAAACATCATTATAATACATTAAAACATCTGCTAATTCCTCAACCAATTGTCCTCTTAAATCCACATTATGACTTGCTTCAAAGCCTCCATGCTTTTTTACAATATCTATGACTTCACCTATTTCACCAACCATCCAAAGTAATTTATTTTGACCAACTTCCGGAGAAATACCTTCCCATTTATCTTTATATTTATCTTGTAGCATCTTTTGCATTTCTTGCATTTCATCAACTGTAAACTCATCCATTTTCTTTTCTCCCATATAATATTTTTCATTCAGCCATCTAGGGTTGACTTCATAATATGTGCTGTAATAATCGTATAACTAGACGAATGAATTGTTATTTTGATATTATCAACTTCACAATACCAATTTTTACCACATCTATAAATATGACAGTTTCTATCCAAAATCCTATCTTTACAGTACTCAACAACATTTGATGTATTAATTTTTAAATTTCTTTTAATCCTATTAATTTCCATTTCAGTCGTATGAATTTTATCAATATGATTAAGCAGTACTTTTTTATCTTCCATTATTCTCCCTCAAACTTTAAATAAAGTATTTATATGAAATCAGTAAGCCATATATTATTCTATGACTTTATCAGCAATAACTCTATTTCTATTAAAGTCTTTTAACTTTACATAGACTCAAATAAGCATCATTTATCATTTTTATACATATTCCAAGGATGACATATGCATCATTAATTCTTAAATAACACTCCTTATTTCAATATCTCTTCTAATGTCTTTCTTACATTATGAGCAGCATCTTCTTGTATTTCTATAATTCTTGCACCTCGACTTTTCGCCACTTCTCTTAGATCACAAGCAATAGCTGTATGATAAGAACATCCAATAACCAAAAAGATATCATCAGGTTTTAAATCATAGACCATTTCATAAGCACGTTGATAATTTGGAGCAGGATCTCCATATAATACAGGTTTGTTGTATAATGACCATGCCTTGTCCATTTCATCATCTTCTGGTAAACCACCATGTAATTCTAATGCATCTGTTCCTGCTAATTTATGTAGACCATCGATATTCATTGTTATAACTGGTATATGATACTGGGCTAATGCATAATGAGCATCATTAGGTTTTGCTCCATTCATATTTGCTTTTAATTGTTTAATGACTTCGTTATATTCTTCATGATGTGTATTGGCATAACTTCTAAATAGCTTTTCTCTAACATCTGGTCTTTCCATAAAAGTAGGAATATTAGACTGTTTAGATATTCCTGCTCCAGTAAATGCTATAATTGTCATATTATTCATCTCCTTTTTAACAACATTATATCAAAATAATGAATACAAATAAATTTAAAACTTTGATAATAAAAACCGATTTACATATAATGAAAATATATTTTGTTCAAAAACAAAACTCTCTCTTCAAAAAGTATTATCAGAAATAAACGCTTTGTATTTTTCTAAATTTCATTTTAATTATCACTAAAATAATCAAAAAGCCTCATCCTATTAAGAATGAGACCTTCTTTGTGATTAAATAATACTTTGTTTTCGATTTATAAATAAGACAAATTCATTTTTAAAAATCACTTTTTATTTTCCCAATTATTTGAAAATGTCTTTTGTTGTGTTTCCACAATGCCTCTATGTCCATATATTTGACATTGATCCAATGCATTTTGTAGTTCATCAAATTCTTCATCAGTTAATTCAATATTCCATGCACCTAAATTCTCAATAATTCTTGTCTGATTTTTAGATCCAGAAATTGGTACAACATTAGGGTATTTTTTCAGCATCCAATCCAATGATATTTGAGCAGGTGTTGCATTTTTCTCATTAGCATATTTCTTTAAAATATCAAGAATTGGTTGGTTTCCTTCAATATTTTCTTTTGACAATTGAGGTACAAAGTTTCTAACATCATCAGTTTTTTCAAATTCTGTGCCTGTTGTGATTTTTTCCACTTAAAAAACCAGAAGCAATTGGAGAAAATGGAACAACTCCAATATTGTTTTCTAAACAATAAGGGAAAATCTTTTCTTCACAATCTCTTTCTAAGATATTATATAGATTTTGTACAGCAGTGACAGGTGTGATTTGATGTGCTTTATCTAAAGTATCCACATCAACTTGAGATAATCACCATCCTTTGATAAGTCCTTCATCTATAAGTTTTCCCATCGCGATTGCAACATCTTCAACAGGAACTAAATCTGTTACACGATGTAAATAATATAAATCAACATAATTTGTTCTTAATCTTTTTAAAGACTTTAACAAATGACTTTTAATCAAATGATACAAATCCATATCTGGAGTCACTTCTTCATCATGAATATGTAATTTTGTAGCTAACACAATATGATTTCTAAAAGACTCAGTAGCTTCTCCTAAAATTTCTTCATTGTGTCCTTCCCAATATAAATCATGACCGTATGTTTCAGCCGTATCAAAAAATGTAC
This sequence comes from Erysipelotrichaceae bacterium UBA3379, assembly GCA_002359025.1. Classification (GTDB taxonomy): domain Bacteria; phylum Bacillota_I; class Bacilli_A; order Erysipelotrichales; family Coprobacillaceae; genus UBA3379. The sequence continues at coordinate 7,858 of DEPZ01000003.1, forward strand.
AACCAAATTCATATGCTTTACGAATTGCTTCTATACTATATTCTCTTTCGGGAATTTTTCCATAACCATGAGAAAATCCCATACATCCCATACCAATTGGTGATACTTCTAATTTTCCAATCAATCTTTTTTTCATATCTTTGTTTCACTCCTTTATATGTGTTTAAACTATTTATCTTCTCATATCTCTTTAATTCATTCTATCTAGATTTTCTTCTACATTACAACAATCTGGCACATTCTTTGTTACAACTGTGACTCCTAATAGAATTATACTTTCATTCATAATCCAGATATTATTTTTGATTCAATTGTTAATAAATCAAAAAATACAATGAAACATGTTTTCTCTAATTTTCAATTGTTCTTGTATTTCTATATTCCTCTCACCTCAGTTAAATTATAGAAAAACAAATCATATATGGGAAGTTCTAAATATGTTATAATAGTATAAACTTTAAGTTGATTCAGGAGGTATGTATATGTACAATTATTTACTAGATACTTTTATTGTCGTTGTAAAAACTGGAAGTTTTACAAAGGCAAGTGAAGAATTATTTATTTCATCTACATCTATAATGAAACAAATGAACAAATTGGAAAATGATCTTCATTTAAAATTATTTCAACGTACTCCTCAAGGTGTAGAATTAACGTTACAAGGAAAATATATTTATAAAAAAGCAACTGAACTCATTTATCTTTCTCATAACATTATTCATGAAGCAAGAGAACTATCTCAAGAAAAAACAATAAAAATCAAAATAGGAACTTCGGAACTTTTCTCAAGTAAAATTCTAAGTGACTTATGGAATGAAATTCAAATAAATCATCCAGAATTTGATTTAGAATTTGTTTCTTTTGAAGATAGTGTCCAGGGACAACTTCATACTTTTTCACAACTTGGAAATAAATATACTCTTCTTCTTGGAACATATCTATCGAGTTTTATGTCAACAAAATATAATACAATGATGCTAACAATGTTACCAATATGTATTGGTGTCCCTGTTCACAATAAGCTTTATCATCATGAAATATTAAAAATATCTGATCTTTATAATCAAAAAATCATGATGCTAAAACGAGGGCTGTCTCAATATTTAGATAATGCTAGAAATGAATTAGAAAAACATAAAGACATCACTATTATTGATACTGATGAATATGATATCAATACCTTTCATCAATGTATAAAAAGAAATATGATTATGATAACATCTCATAATTGGAAAGATGTCCATCCAATGATTAAAACCATTCCTGTCGATTGGTATTGTCAACTTCCTTATGGAATTATATACTCTCTTCATCCTAGTGATGAGACATTACAATTTATAAATATTCTTGTTGAAAACTTTAATTTAAAAAAGAAATAAACTTTTGACTCCACCTTCATCTTTTCAAAACTTTATGAAAATAAATATGTTATAATAATAAAAAAGGAGGCAGTTTTTTATGAAATACTGTAATCAATGTCATCATATCTTTGAAGATCATATTTGCCCTTATTGTCAAAGCAAAAGTGTTAGAAATGTACAGGGTGATGATTATTGTTTTCTCATTGAAAAACAATATATATGGGCTAATATGATTAAAGAATATCTAGACAAAGCCAATATTCCTTATATATGTCATCAAGATATGGGAAGTGCTTTAGCATTAAAAGTTGGCCCAATGCTCGAAAACTATTCTTTCTATGTTCCTTATAATCATTATACACAAGCCAAAAATATGGTAGATGAAATGTTTAAAAGATGAGCAATCGCTCATCTTTTAAATTATCTATAAACACCTTCATCTGTAAATGTTTTTTTCAAAGCTCTTTCTACCGGAAATATAGAAAGTATTAAGATAATAACCTGAATACTTAACAAGACGACACAGACTATTCCCACAACATCCTCTGAAGCTTTATAAAAAGGTATATGAACAAGAAGAGATGGAAGTAAAATCATCCAACCTATTTTCCACCAAAGTTTACCACTATAATGATGTGCAAAGTTCCATGTATCCATATTTTTCATAGAACGAGTCGTTCTATATCCAATGAGTGCATTTATGTTTTTAGGAGGATGTTTCCACATCAATCTTCCTATGACAATCATCATTATAGGAATCAACAAATCACTCCAAAATATAAACCACCAATACATCATCTTTTATCATCCTCTTTATTTATGAAACTCTGTACTTGATGATACAACTCTTTTGTTTGTTTTTCATCTTTTCCATTAATAACAACATATTGTTGACCCACTTTTAAAACAATATAATCTTTACATTTTACATAACTATATAATTTATATTTTCCAAATTCTTCATTTTTAAAATTTCCAGCTTGAATACGAAAATTACCTATACCGCCTACTCTAGAACCTAGTTCCAAGTTTTCAACATATTCTATTTGATCTATATTCTTGTAATAAACATCATAAGATGTTGTTAAGCTAGCATCTGCATTTAAAAACGCATCGTTGAGTGTAATCTTTACATCACCTATAAACAATACAATGATAACAAATACGCCTATAACCAAACTCACAACAATATTAATAACAAGAGATTTCTTATTTTTATCTACTTTTTTTACTGAGAAAACATTTCCTCCTAAGAACATGACTAGCAAGGATAAGATGATTCCTGCCGATAATACATACATAGCCAGTGACTCTTTCAATTCAATAATGATAAAAGTCACACATAATATAAGACAGCCTGTTGCCATAACATTACATAATTTCTTTTCATCATATTTTGACTTCTCTTTTTGACTTGCTGTATTATATCCAGCAATAAGCCAACTTCCTTTTCCAAGAAAAAATATCAAAGATAAAATACCAAATACTATTATTAAAAACCACATAATATTACCCTCATATCTTTACTTTCATAATACCAATATATAAAATGACCAAACATATCAATAACAATGCAACTAACAAAATGCCATGCCCTAAAGTATTGAATAAAGTCATATATGTTGTATATAATACATATATAGGAATCATAGATTGTGCAACAATCATTGCAATAACATTTGTCATTTTTCTAGTCACGAAAATAATAAATAGTTCTATGATTGCCATAACAATATACTGAATAAACATGATTTCAAATCGACTACCCATACCAGACATAGATGCTGTTATTGTATCCCAACAAATCAATTGTTCAGGTAAAATAGGCCATAATACAACTCCATAAAACATTGGTAAAAGACATACCAAAATTAAATATAATTGTAACCTTTTTTCATGTAAATACATATATTCCATAATATCACCTTATTTCATATATAAACCTTCTACTTGCAAATCCTCATTAAATGTTATTGTATAGGTCACACTTCTCTCTTTATATAATGCAACAACTTCTCCTACAGCTAGCCATTCGTCTTTTTCCATACAGACAAACTGACTATGAGTAATTCTTTGATAATCTCCTAATTCTCCTAATGTTTGAACAGCTTCTTCTAACATAGCATCATCAGTACTCTGTTTCATCTTTGCATCAAACATGGCATATAAATCAGTTTTATCCTCTTTGGCTAAGTTTTTAATCACTTGTTCACTTTGATTTATAAGCATTGATTCATCAAAGATACCTGATTCTTCAATAGTCATCATTTTAGGAAACAATGACTTTATCCCTAAATAAAGGCCTCCAAATATAAGACAGACTATAAAAACAATAATAAGTATCAATTTCTTTTTAGATTTTTTATATGGTGCTAAATTTTCATTAAACTCTCTAGCAATATCCAATGGTGAACCAAGCCTTTCTTGTATACTTTCAAAACTTTCTCCATTTTCTAGAGATGTATCAATATCACTCTTTAAATCTGATGCAATCCTTCTTTTTTCTTTCATGGAACAATTAAGATTTTTCATTACAAGTTTTAAATACTTTTCTTTAGTCATTTTCATCATCCCCCAAAATCAAAGATACTTCCTCTACAAAGTGAAACCACAATTGTTTTAATTCTTTCAAACTATTTTGACCTTCTTGAGTAATCATATAATATTTCTTCGAACTTTCTTTTCCACTTGCCTGTGTCCACTCACTCAACACCAGTCCATCATCTTCAAGTCTATACAGAATGGGATATAATGTCCCTTCTTTAAGGGTAAGAAATTCATGGCTTTTTTCTTTTAATTCCATAATTAATTGATAGCCATACATTTTCTTTTGTGATAGAAGATGCAAGACAAGTATTTCTAATACTCCTTTCTTTAACTGTCTTTCATACTTAGGATTCATAGCATCACCACCTATTTAGTATTCCTAAATATAGTATAATACTATATAATTAAAAATTCAATTAAGAAAGAAAAATCAGTCAAATAAACTGTTCTTATATATCCAGATTACATATTCCATTGACATACCTTCATATCCACACATCCATTTTTCTTAAAAACAACCCCTTCATGAATAAGCAAGTCATACTGTTCATCCCATCCAGGACATAATCTGCCAGATGCATTCACAACTCTATGGCATGGATAGTCTCCATAAAGATGAGAGTGTGACAGTATCTTCCCTACTTGTCTAGCATTCTTTTCTTTACCAGCTAAAGTCGCAATTTGTTTATATGATGCAACGTATCCAAAAGGAATCTGTAAAACAATATCTAAAACATTATCAATAAATCTTTGATCCATTTTTATCACCTCTTTCATTATATCACAATCACACTGCCCTCTTTACAATTTCATAAAAAAATGGTATGATTTAGCAAATTATATAAATAAAGGAGAGAAATATATGGACACAGATCCCCAAGCGTCGTCGTTATCTTTACAATTATTATTAATTGTTGTCTTGACGCTTATTAATGCTTATTTCGCTGCAAGCGAGATGGCTATTGTATCAGTCAATAAAACAAAAATTAAAAAATTAGCAGAAGAAGGAAACAAAAAAGCTCAGCTTGTTGAAAAACTTATCAATCAGCCAACAGCTTTTTTATCAACTATACAAGTTGCAATTACACTTGCTGGTTTTTTTAACTCTGCCAGTGCAGCAACAGGAATTTCTAAACAATTTGCATATGTATTAAACAGATGGAACATCCCTTATGGTGATACAATTGCGATGATTTCAATCACAATTCTTTTATCATTTATCACATTGATTTTTGGTGAACTTGTTCCTAAACGTATTGCACTACAAAATGCTGAAAAATTCAGTATGTTATGTGCAAGACCCATTGTTACAATCAGTAAGATTGCTTCACCTTTTATCAAAGTTTTATCGCTAGCTACAAGACTTGTCTTGAGATTGTTAGGTATGCATGATGAAAATGTTGAAGAATCTTTATCACGTGAAGAAATTCGTTCTATGGTCAATAGTGGTCAAGAAAAAGGTGTTTTCAATGAAACAGAAACTGAAATGATCAACAACTTATTTGAATTTGATGATATTCAAGCTCAAGAAGTCATGACACCTAGAACTGATGTTTTCTATATTGATATTAATGATCCCTTGGATGAATATATTGATGATTTGATGAAAATGCATTATACTCGAATTCCTGTTTATGAAGATACTGTAGATAATATAATTGGTATTTTAAACATGAAAGATTTGATGGTAGAAGCATATCACCATCATTATGATATGGATCAAGTGGATTTACGTAAAATCTTAAGAAAAGCTTACTTTGTACTGGAAACAAAGAATATTGATGAACTCTTTAAGGATTTACAAAGAGCTCATCAACATATTGCAATTCTTGTTGATGAATACGGTGGTTTTTCTGGTATTGTTACAATGGAAGACTTGATTGAAGAAATCACTGGTGAAATAGAAGATGAATATGATCAGGTGCAAGCTCCTGATATTCAAAAAATTGATGACAATACATATTTACTCCATGGTTTAATATCATTAGATGACTTAAATGAGGAATTAGATTTAAATCTTGATTTTGATGAACATGATACTTTATCTGGTTTTCTATTAGGCCATATAGGGCATATATTAGAGGATGGAAGTATAACTTCCGTCGATTATGACAATCTTCATTTTGATATTTTAAAAGTAGAAGATAAACATATTGAAACAGTTCAATTAATTATCAAAGATAAAGAGTAAAATCTTTATCTTTTCTTTTATAAAATTTCTAGAGTTATGAAGAAAACGGTTTCATTTATAACTAAAAACCTTTATAATAGTATTAAAGAGGTGATTATATGGATGAATTTTTAAGAGATATTCATACATCTATCTTCAAACAATGGGTACTGATGTACAAAGAAAAAAGTTGTCATACATATCTAGATATGAATAATCACAACATGATTCATATCGAAAGTGAGTTTTATGATGGAGAGATTATTTTTAATGCACTTAATATTATTGAATTCAGTGTTATTAATAAAGTCACCCATGGTGTAGAGTTTTACCTGCATTTTCAAATGAATACAATGAAACATGCTTTGGATCTCTTTTTTGAAATGACAGAATGTATACAAACATTAATACACACCCCTACATTTAAAGTATTATTGAGTTGTAGTGGTGGTCTCACAACTTCCTATTTTGCTTCACAAATCAATGATGCATTTTCATTATTGCATATTCCTTATGAAGCAAGTGCCGTTGCATATACAAAGCTATTCGATGTCGGAGCTGATTACGATATGATTCTATTGGCTCCTCAGATTTCTTACTTACATGCAAAAGTACAGGAAATTCTTAAAGAAAAAATGGTTATTCAAATACCACCAGCAGTCTTTGCAAAATATGATGTTGGAGCTATTATTACTTTAATAAAAAAAGAAATAGAAAAGTCAAAACAACAAAGAGAAAAAGAACTCCATCCTCAAACCTTTACTCTCCATAAATCATTAAACTCACATAAACATGTATTAGTTCTTTCTATCATCAGGAATTCCAATCGTGTTCATATCCATTATCGCTTATATGGTACAAACCAAGAAATGATCCTCTATAACGAGATTATCAAACAAAAAATAAGTATTCAAGATATTTATGATGTGATTGATACTGTTCTTACGAAATATCCATATATTGAAAATATTGGTGTTTCAACACCTGGTATTATCAATCAAGGCTTTGTTACTTCAGCAAATATCAATGGTATTGTTGATGACAATTTAGTTTCTTTATTAGCATCTAGATATCATCAAAATATTGTTTTAGGAAATGATGTCAATACGGCTGCAATAGGATATTATATGACTCAATCTCAGTATTCTAATATTGTTGGATTGTTTCAACCGTCTCATTATTGTTCAGGTGCAGGTATTATTATTAATGGCGAATTGCTTTTAGGCCAACATAATCTCGCTGGAGAAGTCCAATATCTTCCAATGGATTTATCTGATGATCGATTGGTATTATGCAAAACACCTGAAGGCGCATTAGAACTTGTTGCTAAAACGATAACCTCAATTATAAGCCTGATCAGCCCTGAAGTGATTGTATTATTTTGTGAAATGGTACCAGATGTAGAAGAATTAAACTTAGAAATTCAAAAATATATACCTAAAGAATATATTCCACCTATCATCAAATTAGATCATCTTGAAGAATATACTCTTTTAGGACAAATGGTCCTTTGCATTCAACAAGAAAAATCGTAACCTCAATTCAAAATAAAGGAGAAACTCATATGAATTTAAACAAAAAAATAGAAGAACTCAAACAATCAAATACAAATCTGCTTTTAATTATTGGTCAACCTGGAAGTGGAAAATCAAAACTCATGCGTGAATATAGTCAAGATACAGGTATCCCTATTCTTGACTTGGATAAAATCTTTCACAATGTTGAACCTGAACATCTCTTAGAAGAAATGAAACAATTCCTTTCTACTTATCATCAAGATGTCTTATTGTTGGACAATAAAAAAATATTATATCAAAAAAACAATTCTATTGACCTACTTTCATTCCTTAAAGAAATTTCTCATCACATTCCTGTTATTGCTACATGGAATGGTATGATTGAAGATGGACAAATCTTTCACTTTAGAAAAGATGCTCCTGAAGATCTCATCTATTCTGTAGATAAAGAAGCTTTTATGTATATACTTTGTTAAAAAAGTAAGACATCGCGTCTTACTTTCTTTTTTCTATTTCTATAACATAAGGAGCATTTTTCTTATTCATCATACAATAACATGAAACATTATACTGATGAGTATCTAGATTCTTAACATACTCATCAATCCATTCACTCTCTTTTCTGCCTTCTTCATGTCCAGGATAGACAACAATAAACAAAACAGTTGTCATCATATCCAATGCTTTTTCAATAGCAACTTTCGTTGAAGATAAAAGAGTCGTTATATAATGATTACCTAAAGGAAGGTACCCTAAATTAAAAACACCTATATCAAATTTATCTAAATATCTATCAATATATTCATGACTGTCTAAGATATATTGAATATTATTTTTAGAAATACGTTTTTGACTGTTTTCAATTGCTTTTTCTTGAATATCAAAGGCATAAACATACTGACAATGCTCTACTAAAAACGCACTATCATATCCATTACCCAAAGTCATATCCACTCCTACTAATCCCAAAGGGTACTGTTTTATTCGTTCATGTACATATTCCACCATTGTTAACATTGTTATACCTCATAAATTTTTATATCTGCATGATAATCTTTATAGATTGCAACCAGATATCCTTTTGCAAGTTTTTCAATGATTGCATATCTAAATAACAACTCTTGATTGAGATTATAATTTTCACATAGATATCTAATAACATCTTTTCTTTCTTTTATAGTTAATGTTGAAGGATACCATTTTTTAGGCTTCACCTTGAATTGTTCAAGATAATCTTGAATCAATTCCTCATGATACTCTTTTTCTAAATAGCTATCTAAATAACTATATAATTCATCTAATTGATATCCCATACGTTTAAATCCTTGACTTGTATAATAGCAACCCAAATCATAGAAGAATTCAAATGGTGAAGAGATATGATCCAATACTTTATTCATAGTTCTTTTAAATCTATCACTATTCCAATATTTTTCTAACATATCCTCAGCCAAGTGTATTTTCTTTACATCTTCTTTTGATAACCAATTATTATCAATCATTTCATAAGGTGATGCCTCATCATAATGATATCCATATTCATCACTTTGATTTCTTAAAGATGTTCCTCTAAGCATCTTTAAGAATCCTAATTGTAGTTCTTTTGCACGAAATACAAAAACATCATCAAATGATTGAGCAAATCTTTCATAGCTTTCATATGGTAAACCAGCAATCAAATCTAAATGTAAATCACATTTACCATCATGCATTAATTGCTTGATAACTCCACTTAAACGTTCAAAATTTTGAAGCCTTTTCACAGCCCTATTTGTTGGTTCATAGGTAGATTGAATCCCAATTTCAAATCTCAACAACCCTTTAGGAGCATGATCTCTAATAAAGTCAATAATCTTTTGATGGAAAACATCAGCATTGATTTCAAATTGAAATTGTTGTCCTGGTGTATGATGTTTAAATATATAATCTAAAATCATAATTGCATGTTCGCTATTCGCATTAAAACTACGATCTAAAAATTTAATTGTCTTGGCTTGACTATGACAAATAATATCCAATTGTTTTTTTAAATAATCATCACTAAAGAATCTTAACCCCTTCTCTAATGAAGATAAACAATATTGACATTGAAACGGACAACCACGACTAGACTCAAAATATAATATACGTTTAGACATATCTTCAAAATCTTGAGGAAGATTATAAGGTGAGTCTAAGCTTTCTATATAACTCAAATCAACTGTTGCGACATGTTTATCTATATGATTACGAGTAGAAACAGAAGGAATAGAAATATCTTGATGGTTTTCTAGAGCTTCAAGTAATTTTGGAAAAACCTCTTCCCCTTCTCCACTCATGACAAAATCAATATCATAATTCTTTATAAAATACTCAGGTTCATATGTAACTTCAGGTCCTCCTAAAGCAATCAATAGCTCAGGTTTTGATTGCTTTAATAAAGTACAAAGTTCTTTTATTTCTTCAATATTCCATATATAACAAGAAAAAGCGACAAAATCGACATCTTGTTTTAATATATCTTCTTGGATATGTTTTAAGGAATCTTTAATTGTATATTCTTTAAAATGAACATCATGCTTTTTATACGATGCAACATATAATAATCTTAAAGATAATGCTGTATGAATATATTTTGCATTAAGAGTTGTAATTAATGTTTTCATTTTTGCCTCCTAAAAAATAATCTAGGAACAAGTCCTAGATTATGCATTACTTTTTAAATTTGGTAAAACACCTTCATATAAACAATATTCTTCCAATGTCCATTGATTATCATAAATTTTCTTAGCAACATCTTTACCTACATATCTAAAGTGCCAAGGTTCTTTACCAATACCAGTAATACCTACCTTATCTTCTTCAAAACGTAAGATAAATCCATATTTATATGCATTTTCAAGACACCATTTATATTCTACAGTATCTCCAAAGACTAATCTTTCACCGCTAACAACACTTTGACTTGTTAAGTCAACACCTAAACCTGTCTGATGTTCACTACATCCAGGTAAAGCCACTAAACTTGCTGCAGTTCTTTCGTCATATTTTGCAAAATACTCATCATATGTTTTCTTTTGACTTTCATAAGAACGATATGCACTATTAATGACAAGATTATATCCTTGACTTTTTGCATCTTGATACATTTTTGTAAGTGCGTCTGCTGCTTCCTTACGCATTTGGAAGTTTTCACAATCAGGTGCGACAGGAATTTCATCAGGTTTAACCAAATCACTAGGAACATAAGATGAAGGCAACTGGAAGCCTTTTTTCACAAGCGCTAATATATTGTCAGGATCTTGAATTGTATATGATTGTGTCACTTCATTTGTTGAAATAATGAATGGATATGTTGTTATTAAAACAGCATAGTTATAATTCTTCTTTTCATTATAGACTTCCATATATTTATCAATATCTCTAAAGACAAATCCTTTTACTTGCATATATGGTTGAATTTGTTGATATGTATATTTCTTATCTACTAGATTTTGTAGATCATCCACTGTTGCAGTTTTTAATACTTCCCATATCTGATCTTCTGTATATTGAAGAGCTTCTAATTTAGGAATATAATTTGTAAACATTGTATCTACAGTAGATACAATTTCTTTCACTTCAGTTCCATCGTGTAAACTATAATATTTTTCATATTCATCATAAAATTTAACTTGATCACTTGCCTTGATCCAATCTTCAATATGTTCAAGTTTATCATGTGATAATATTTCATTCACTTCATCTTTCTTTAAAGATAAAATATCACTTTGTTGAGCAAATGAATATCCTTTAAACATTAATTGAATTCTACTTAGATTAAACCAAACAAGAACACCTATCACAAGTGCTACAACCACACCTATAATAGCAATCCTATCCCATCTTACTCTTTGTCTTGAAGAATAAGAACTATAATATGAATATCTTCTTCCTCTATTAAATCGCATAACTACCCTCTTTTCTTTGCTACTATAGTTTAGCATAAACAACACCATAATTCTACAATTAATATGAATTTCACATATTAATTTATAATCCTTCATCATTATTATATTGCATTATGAACCTATTTGTGGTAATTTAAATGTTGTATGAAAAGGAGGGAACTCTATGCATTTTGTTATTTTTGCATTTATTGCATCAATTTGTTTAGTAACTGCAATCCTATTTACAGAAGTATTCCCTAAATGGTTTAAAGTTATTTTAGCGCTTATTGGTAGTGCTTCTTCTGGATATGCAATTGCTATTCTTATTAGAAAGATTGCAATCATATCAAAAGCTTATGCAAAACCTGAATTATGGCCAACAGTAGGTATTTGTTCTATTGTTATGCTTATTATTATTGCTATAAGTACAATTATACTTCATAAAAAGAACAATAAAACTGCATAAGTTGTCTTGGCTGTTAGTATAACAGCTTTTTTTATTTCTAATAAAGATTATCTATCCCTATATAACTGTTCATCCATATTATTATCATAAAAAAGTCGTGGAGCTTTAAAGTATGTTTTCTAGAAACAAAGACATCCACGACAATATATATTTTTATTTTAACAGCTTATCAAGTACAGTCATCATCTCATTAATTTTTTGATCAGCATCCTGACTTTCAATAGCATCATGTACACAATGTTTCATGTGTGCACCAATAATTTCTTTATTTGCACGTTTTAAAATAGCTTGAGTTGCCATCAGTTGAGTAGAAATATCAATACAATAGCGATCATCTTCTATCATTTTCAATATTCCATCTATTTGACCTCTGGCAGTTTTTAATAGACGTGTCACTTGTTTTTTATCTGCTTGCATTATTCAAAACCTTTAACTGTATATCCTGCATCTTCTACAGCTTTTGTAAGAACAGCATCATCTACGTCTTTAGATAACTCAATACGTGCAAGATTATTTTCCAATTCCACAGTTGCTTTCACTCCATCAATTGCATTTAAAGCTTTTTCTACATGTGCTTTACAATGTCCACACATCATTCCTTCAATTAACATAACTTTCATTTTCTTTTCCTCCTCTTTCTTTACAACAATTTCTTTTTTCATTTGAACATCTTTATACTTTGGTTTAAATAATTTCAAACGTAAAGCATTACTTACAACGAATACTGAACTTAAGCTCATAGCAGCAGCGCCAAACATTGGATCTAACAACCATCCAAAAAACGGATAAAAAAGACCTGCTGCAATAGGAATTCCTATAACATTATAGAAGAATGCCCAGAATAAGTTTTCTTTAATATTCTTTAAAACGGCATGACTTAATTCTATCGAATGAACAACATCTTGCAAATCATTTTTCATTAAAACAATATCAGCTGAATCCATAGCAATATCAGTTCCTGAAGTCATTGCAATACCAATATCCGCTCTCATTAAAGCCGGTGCATCATTGATACCATCACCAACCATAATAACCTTATGACCTTGTTCTTGTAAATGTCTAACATGTTTTTCTTTATC
>DEPZ01000003.1:20995-54605 GCA_002359025.1 Erysipelotrichaceae bacterium UBA3379
TAAATTCATTTCTTTAAAAATCTCAATAGCATTTTCACTTGTTTCTTTCAAAACATCACTTACAACAATCATACCAATCACTTTACCATTATAAGCATAATACAATGGTGTCTTTCCTTGATTTGCATAAATCTTTGATTGTTCTAATACAGGCGATAAATCGACTTGATGTTCTTCCATTAAACGTTTATTACCTGAAAGAAGAACATTCCCTTCTTTATAACCAATTAATCCTTGACCTTTCATCATTTCGAATTGATTAACTGGTTGAAATGAAATATTCTTTTCATTTACATAATTAACAATTGCCTTTGCAAGTGGATGTTGAGATGAAATCTCAATAGATGCAGCCATTGCTAATAGTTCATCTTCACTCATATCTAATGGATAAATATCTGTAACCTGAGGTTTACCTTTTGTAATTGTTCCAGTCTTATCTAAAACAATTGTATCAGCCTTTGACAATAATTCTAAATTTTCTGCCGATTTAATGAGAATACCCATTTGTGCCCCTTTACCAGTTCCAACCATAATAGCAGTTGGAGTTGCAAGACCTAGAGCACATGGACAAGAAATAACAAGCACTGCAATACCACATGTTAAAGCAAAGTGGAAAGTATAACCAGCTATAAGCCATGCGACAAATGAAATGACTGCAATTGCTATAACAATAGGAACAAATATACCACTGATTTTATCTGCAAGCTTTGCAATTGGAGCTTTAGAAGATGATGCATCTTCTACAAGTTGAATAATTTGTGATAAAGTTGCATCTTGGCTTGTATGAGTGACTTCTACTTGAATATACCCATCTAAGTTCATTGTTGCCCCAATGACTTGATCTTTTTCCTTTTTATCTACAGGTAAACTTTCTCCTGTGATCATTGATTCATCAACTGATGTATGACCACTTATAATTATTCCATCCAAAGGAATACTTTGCCCTGCCTTCACAACAATAATATCACTTACTTTTACCTTTTCTATAGGCATTTCTACTTCTTGCTCATCTTTTAAAACTGTTGCTGTTTTAGGCATCAAATGCGCCAATTTTTCAATAGCTTCAGAAGTCTTCTTTTTAGAACGTGATTCTAAATACTTTCCTAATGAAATTAATGTTAAAATCATACCAGCTGATTCAAAATACAATTGCATCATATATTGATGTGCTTCAGCCATCTGTCCATGTCCTAAATAATAACCCATCAAAAAGATTGCATAAACACTATAAATAGCAGCTGCACTTGCACCCAAGGCTATCAAAGAATCCATATTAGGGCTTCTATTCCATAAAGTCTTAAAGCCTCTTTGGAAATATCCTCTATTAATATACATAATCGCAAAAGTTAATATCATCTGCGTCAATGCATATACCATCATATTTTCATGACCAACCAAAAAGCTTGGCAATGGTGCCCCTAACATATGACCCATTGATATATAAAATAAAGGTATCAAAAAGACAAAAGATAATATTAAAGAATGTTTTTTATGTTTCTCTTCATCTTCACTTTTAGAAACATTCAACTGATTTCCATCTTGACTTTCTAATATTGCTTTATATCCCGATTGATCAACAGCATTTATAATCTCTTGATCATTTGTTATAGTATCATCATATTCAACGACCATAGAATTGCTTAATAAATTCACATTGACATCATTTACACCTGATACTTTTCTTACCGCTTTATCAACATGTGAACTACAAGCACTACATGTCATTCCTATGACATCAAATTTTTGTTTCATTTAAACACCTCCCACCCCTATGGGGTATACTTACATTATATACGAATCATTATATTTGTCAAATAAAATAATTTCATTTTTTTATTTAAGCAAAATAAAATATGATTTTCTTTTCGTAGATATTTTGGTATCCACTATAGAAAATCATATTCATATGATGATGTTATAAACTTATTTTAATCGATAAACTCATTATAAATGGCTTGTATAGCTGTTTCAAAATAACAGTTTCTAACTCCAATAATAATATTAAGTTCACTTGAACCTTGATCAATCATTTTTACATTAATATTTTCATTAGCCAATGAAGTAAAGACTCTTGCTGCAATGCCACGGCTCGCTTTCATTCCTCTTCCTACTACAGCAATCAATGCCAAATCCGACTCTAAAACAATCGCATCTGGATGAACCGTACGATGAATCGCCGCCAAAATTTCTTGTTCATATAAAATAAACTCTTTGGCATGTACTATGATTGTCATAGTATCTATACCTGAAGGAATATGTTCAAAGGACAACCCTTTTTCTTCAAATATCTGAAGAACTTTTCTGCCAAAACCAATTTCAGCATTCATCATATCCTTTTCAATCATAATTGTTGCGAACCCTTTTTTACCTGCTACTCCAGTAATCACATGATTTGGTTTATGACAAGTACTTTCAACAATAAGTGTTCCTGTATCATCCGGTCTATTTGTATTTCTAATATGAATAGGTATACCTTCCTTGCGTACTGGGAAAACTGAATTTTCATGTAAAACTGAAGCACCCATATAAGATAATTCTCTAAGCTCTTTGTATGTGATTGTTTCAATCACATCAGGATTTTTAACAATACGTGGATCTGCCATTAAAAAACCAGAAACATCAGTCCAATTTTCATATACATCAACTTTACCATTCTTTGCAACAATGGACCCTGTCACATCAGAACCACCTCTAGAGAATGTTTTAATTCTTCCACTTCCATCATTAAAAGATCCATAAAAACCTGGTATGACAACATGTCTTTTGTTTTCTAAAACTTTCGATAAAATAGGATCTGTCATTTTGGCATCATAATTCCCATATTGATCAATATAAATAACATCCTTGGCATCAATAAATTCAAAATCAAGATATTTTGCAAGTATCTTTCCATTTAAATATTCCCCTCGACTTATAACAAAATCCTCACTTTCATGACACAAACAAGCATCATAAAGTAATTCAAAATCTTTTTCTAAAGGAATATCCAATGATAATTCATCAATAATATCTTGATAACGCCCTTTAATTTGTTCAATCACTTCTGTTAAAGTGATTTCATTTTTGGCATAAAAGGCTTTATATAATAAATCTGTTACTTTAATATCTCCAGAAAATCTTGTACCTGGTGCACTAGGTACAACAAAGCATCTTTCTTCATCAGTTTTAATAATATCATATACTTTTCGAAATTGTGTTGCATCACTTAATGATGATCCACCAAACTTAACGACTTTTACCATATTTCC
Source organism: Erysipelotrichaceae bacterium UBA3379 (assembly GCA_002359025.1). Taxonomy (GTDB): domain Bacteria; phylum Bacillota_I; class Bacilli_A; order Erysipelotrichales; family Coprobacillaceae; genus UBA3379. Next base: position 24,244 of record DEPZ01000003.1, read on the forward strand.
CCTCTTTTCTATCTTTTATGAATGTCTTAACAATAACATAAATATCTAAAAAAACCAATATCATAATCAATATATATACATAAAAACTTAAAGGATGAAATGCATATGCCCCACTTACATCAAAATGAACCATATGCCATAATCCTCTAGACATCCCACACATCAAACATTTCACATGAAACAGATGATAAATAATACATAAAGAAACATCATTCATAAAATCAACTGGTAAACTAAATATCACTATATAACCTATAATATATAAAAACATTCTCAATAATGAGAATGCTTTGTACTTATACAAGTGGGTTACCATCGCTATCTTCATTGATCTTACCTATAAAAATATAAATAGCATCAACTAAAGCCCACACCCATGATACAAGTGAAGTGATTCCACAAGTAAAAAATCCAGCAAAGCATAAAATCAATTGTGCTAAACCTTTAGATGTGTAACCCAAATAAAAATTATGAATTCCTAACTCCCCAAAGAACAACGCTATAATACCTACGACAATACGAGATTTCGTTGTGCCATAAGATTGATTTTCTTTAGGAAAATGGTAACCACATTGAGGACATACTTCTACATATCCATCAACCTTTGTACCACAATTTTGACAGTATTTTGATTCCACTTTCACAGATGCACCGCATCTTGAACAAAACATATCACCATCATTTAAATGCTGACCACAATGAGGACAATACATATTCTCACCCCTATCTTCTAAAATGTATCTCTCCTGTTTTATCATCCATTTCTTCAATTATCGCAAGTGATTCCAAATGATATCCAGCTTCTCTAATAATCTTTCCACCATTTTGATATCCTTTTTCAATAACAATACCAATACCCTCTACAGTACCACCTGCTTGCTTAACAAGATCAATAAGACCCATAATTGCACAACCATTAGCTAAAAAGTCATCTACTATCAAGACATGATCATCTTGATTTAAATATTGTTTAGACACAACAACATCATTTGTTTTTTGATGTGTATATGAATCTACACGTGTATGAAATAATTCATCAGAAATATTTGATGTCTTTGATTTTTTAGCAAAAACAACTGGCACATGATCAAAATGACGTGATGCCATCACTGCTACACCTATTCCACTTGCTTCAATTGTTAAAATTTTTGTAATTTTCTTATCTTGAAATAATCTTTTTAATTCTGCACCCATTTCATCTAGAAATGCAACATCTATTTGATGATTAAGAAAACTATCTACTTTTAAGACATTTCCTTCCTTTACAATACCTTCTTTTAATATTTTTTGTTCTAATGCTTTCATATTTTACCTCTTTGATATACTACTTTAAATATTTCTTCTTTGATGTCATGAAACTGTTCTTCATTCATACAACTTGGATAAGTCATAAAAGTCAAATGAACAGGTTCATCATCCTTTCTAAAAGGTGGTTGGATATAAGTATAAGGATTAGAAAGATATCCATTTTTTTCATAAAACTGAATACGTCTTCTAGAAATAGAATCATAAGGCACTTCTACTTCCATAAAAAGAAAACAATCTTTATATAATCGAGTAAATTCCTTTAACACAAAACTTCCAATACCTTTCCCTCTTGCTTTTTCACTCACAGCAAAGTTTTCTAAATATACACAATGTTCAAGTTCCCATACAATCATTGCAGCTAAAAGATAATCATCTTCATATTCTCCATAAATAACAAATAATCCTTTTTCAAATAGCATTTTCATTTCATCATAATCTCTTAATTCCGCAGGAATAAATGCTTGTTGAAAAAATGTATATACTTCGTCAAATTGCTTGAGATCTATTTTCCTCATGTTTTTCTACACATATTATCAATAACTTATTTACAGTTATCAATAATATATTTCTCCTTTCTATCAACCAGTTGATAACGGTTTTGAAATAAAATGGAATTGAAATCCGTACATATAAAAAGTTTTCCATGTCTATTACAAAACACACTTATAATTCGTAATATCTTAGAATCATTCTTATTTTCTAAGATATTATAAAAAATAAGACTACTCAACCTCTTATGTCATAAACATATAAGTATAAAATCAAAATTCATACTTTTGTCCTCACATAATATACAGCTTTCAAATTCTATAAATTTCTACTAACTAAATATCTATATTTTATTTTCATACTTTTTCATCAAAAATAGATTCTCTTTTTATAGTTAGCACCTTTGTTCTTCATTCTACCATATTCATATAAAGATACAAGAAAAATATGGCAAAAATACCATATTTCATCATTTTTCTATATCATAATCCCAATCTAAAATACCACCGAAATCATATACTTCCTTATATCCTAGTGACATAAACTTTTTTGCCGCCTGTTTAGAACGAACTCCACTGCGACAATAGACAAGTAGTTTTTCATCTTGATTAGGTAGATTTTTATTATTTTTTGTAATGGTTGACAAAGGGATAGATAATGCATGTGGAACATGTCCACTTCTATATTCATTTTCTTCTCTTACATCAACAACTGTAACATCTTCTGTTTTCATCATTTCATAAGCTTGATTTGCGTTAATCGTTTCTATTTTATGTCTACCAAACATATTCATCACCTCTAAACAAAAAGCATATCAGATGATATGCTTAATATATTATGCTTCAATATCAGCTTTCCATAATCCATGTAAGTTGCAGTATTCATAAACTTCAACTTTACCTTTGTAACCATTTAAAGCAAATTTAGCTTCTGGAGCATCATTAGCAGTTAAATTCACACGAGCAACAGTGTTTCCATATACTGCAAAGATAGTTGTAATCAAATGTTCTTCAGTCATTGGATGAGCAACTTCTCCTACTTTAACTGTTAATACATCTCCTTCAATTGAACATACTGGAACATGTTTTTCAGTAGCTGCGTCTGTTGTATTTGCTTTTAATTCTTTCATTGGTTGACCACAACAAACTAAAGCTCCTCCTTCGTCTAATACTTTTTCAACAACATTTCCACATAATGGACATTTAAATAATTTCATTTTATATTCCTCCTTATTCATCGATTATATTCTACCACTAAAAAGAAATAATATCTAGCTGTTTGCTCAAAATTTATTCTTCTTCTATTCTTTTTTGCAAATCTAAAAGTTCTTCGACAGAAAGCTCTTCTAAATTTTGATTATTGACCTCATCTTTGATACTTAAAACAATTGGTGACTTCATATTTAAATCTATCAAAAGATCATCAAGTTCCTCAATAGATAAATCTTCTAAATCATTTCTTGTCGTATCATACAAATACTCATATAAATTTAATATCTCTTCAATAACTTCCTGCTTTTCTAATATATCATCTTTCTTACTCATTTATACACCTCTACCATTCTATATGAACCGTAAGCTGGCTCATTGCATTTTCTTTAATATCATAAACATATCCCAAGTCTTCATAATATTCTTTTAACTTCATAAGTACAATTTGTTTTGTATATTCATTAAATGTTTCAAAATTTAAATTCAAATCTAATTGCTTTCTTGAAATAGAAGCCATCATAACAATTTCATCATTAATATAATTCTTTAACATATTCACTTCTTGCTTCACTTCCATATGCCATTTTTGTGAAGATAATTCACTTGACTTCTCATTCAATTCTTTTGTATTTACGCCCCTAAACTCATCAAAATTCATTTTTTCCACTCCTTTACACCTATTTTACATCTAATGGAATAGAAACACAATAAAAAGCATACTTATTAGAAAAAACACACCTCTCAAGGTATGTTAAATCCATTTTTTAATTTTTGTATCTTTTGATTTCAAGAAATCAACAAGTTGTTCTGGCTTAATTTTTAATGCATCTTTACGAATAACAGCAAAATGATTTCCACGTCCAAAAATCGTATATGTATTTTGTGTTTCTACAATACGTTTCATTGTGCTATATAGCATCTTTTCATCGCTTGCTGTAGTAGAATTATGAATCGTTAATCCATCATCTATAAAGTTCAATATATAAATATGGCCTTCATCTTCCATTTCTTTTTTCAATTTTTTTATTTTTCTTTCTCTTAACCAAAACATTTCCACAATACAAAGAATTGCTAATGCAATCAATACGATAGAAATCACATATTCTTGAAGATACATATCAATACCTGCAAAAACAATTGCAATGACCGCTGTGCAAAAAAGTAATATTTTTTGCCATGGGGCAAGCATATATTTCTTGAGTTCATCTAAAATGTCTTTGTCTACAATATTGTGACTAATTTGAATACGTTTCATATTTAACCTCCATTTTACGACATATTATGAACATATATTATGACATGAATATTAACTTTTAAAAAATCTCATAGATCATAATCATAAGTGGCATTGTCACAATACACATGACTACAGACATTACATTAATCAAGCTCGTATATCCTGGATGCTTGTTATATAACTGTGCAAATTGGGTAATTGTTGCGGCTGCTGGTGCAGCAGCTGCTAAAATAGTAATCATTAAAATTTCATAAGCATAAGGATGTAATTGCATCATTCCTGAAAGATGGAAGATGACAATCATTACCAAAGGATATACAATTAACCTTAATATACATATCAAATATGTACGTTTTTCTTCTAAAATATCTTTAAAATTCATATGACCTATTAACATCCCAATCACCAACATACTTAGTGGACCTACCATTGAACCTATACTCGATACAGTTGTTAATAAAATATCAGGTAACTGAATACGTGATAAAAATAGCACTATCCCAATAAATATCGCGATAACATTAATATTGAGTATGATCTTTTTGATATCATATGTCTTTTCATTACATACTGTATTTTTACCATGTGTCCACAATAAAATTGTTTGTATCACAATATACCCACTTGTATAAAATACCCATTCAGGTCCCAAAACAGCACTGACCAAAGGAATAACAAGATTCCCTGCATTCGTATAAATAAGACTTGCTTTTTCTACTGGCATAAAATGAAAAACACTTGATAATAACTTTGTTAAAATCAAATAAACTATATGTACAAGAATAGCTCCCAAAAACGATAACATTAAACCTGTTAATTTATCTTGTGTTAATTCAATTTGAAAAGCATTCAAAATTGTACAAGGACAAACAACATACAAAACAAGCTTTGAAATCACTTTCCCATCATCACTTGTAAGCAAATGTGTTTTAATCAAAAGACAACCCACAATAACAATAATAAATAAAGATAATATTTCTTTTGCTAATAAAAAACTTAACTCCATAAGATTCACCCATACAAAGTATACTCTAAGATTCGATAAATCTCTTCTTTTTTCAAAAAAAGAAACATAGTCCATAATATATGCTATAATGAACTCGAGGTGAGAATATGAATATACAGAAAAATAAAATTGTTATTATAGGCGCTGGAAATGTAGGCGTAAGTATCGCTTTTTGTTTAGTTAATCAAAGTTTATGTGATGAAATTTCATTAATAGATTTAAATGATGAAAAGGTCCTTGGAGAAGTCTTAGATTTATCGCAATGTATGGAATATATGAATAGAAATACAAAGATTACACAAGGAAGTTATGATGATTGTAAAGATGCAAGTATTGTCGTGATTAGTGCCAGTGTTCCAATGAAAAAAGATGAAAATGATCGTTTAAAGATGTTAGAACCATCTAAAAAGGTAATGAAAAATATTGTGACACAAATCATGTCATCAGGATTTTCTGGACATTTAATTGTTGTCTCTAATCCAGTAGATATTATGACTTACTATGCATACAAAATATCTGGTCTACCTGCGAATCAAGTTATAGGTACTGGAACAACACTAGATACAGCCAGACTCAAATATTTTATTGCAGAAAAAATAGATGTTGATCCTAGAAGTGTTCATGCCTTTGTTATGGGAGAACATGGTGATAGTGAAATGATTCCATGGTCTTCAGTCCGTATTGGTGGAAAAGATATTTATAGTGTTGTTAAAGATAATCAGGAACGTATCGGTGAAAATCCATATGATAAAATACATAAAGATACAATTCAAGCAGGTTGGGAGATTTTTAATAGAAAAGGAAATACATGTTATGGTATCGCTGCCTCAACTGTAGGTATTATTAAAACTATTTTACATAATGAAAATAAAATATTACCTGTATCAACATTATTAAAAGGAGAATATGGACAAAGTGATATTTTTATAAGTGTTCCTACAATCATTGATCGTACTGGTGCTAAAGAAATTGTAGAAATTAATTTAACACCTGAAGAATATCAAGAATTCGAACGTTCATGTCAGCGTATCCATTCATTTTATGAATATCTTAACGACTAGAAATCATTATTCTTTCATATATTGGTAAATCAAATTTCTTCTTTTTAAAATAATAGAACTCAAAACCATAATCAATGTATAAAGGAGGATGCCAAATGGCAAAATATAATTATCAAACACAAGGTGATTTTCAAGATTTATGTAAGTATTTGAAAGATGAACTTATACGAACAAGTATGTCTGCATCATTAGAAGATGAAGAGTATTCATGCGTAAATAACGTAAATATTGCAACTCTTGTTTTCGAACGTTATAGCTATACTGGTGGTAATCGCTTAAGTTTAAATATAACCATCACAGAATATCAAAATGATATTCGAGTCACTGCGATTAGTTCAGGAGGAAGTCAAGGAACTTTCTTTAAGTTTAACACCCTAGGTGAAGAATCTTTTTTAAGTAAAATTGTAGAGGCATTAGATCGATACAAGAATAAAAGATACTGATATTACTTTACTCAATGAACAATTATAACTTCTATAATAAAAATAGAGTCGCGATTGACTCTATTTTTTATTTACTTCCATTCATTTAAAAAATGCTATAAACAATTAAAAACATTCCCGCATAATAACAAGCCAAATTACAGAAACCTAAAACTTTTGATGGTTTTACAAACATATGAAACAACAAGATAATATCTGAAATAAAATAAAGTATAAAACCAATCATACTTAACAAAAACATTGGCGTTTCTATCATGACATAAGTCATAATAGAACTCGATAAAGCGAATGAAATCATAAAAGCATACATATAAACAGGTATTCTTAATGTTTTAAATTCTATTTTCAATACATATTCTAAAAGACTAAAAACAAGCATGATACACATTGTTAGAATCAATGTTGTCACTTGTATAGATTGAAAATGAGAAAAATAATAAACAAATAATATATTTCCTGCTAAAAAAGCTCCTAAACCATAAAGAAAATATTTTTCTTTTCTCATTGCCAATATCACATCACCGATTAAACACGCAAGAATTGCAGGTAACATAATCCACATATAATCTTGATGTGAGCTTTGTAATAATACAAACAAAAAGCCAAAACTCATCAATGCTTTTGTATAGACGTGTATTTTTGTATGTACTGTCAGTATCATGAGTACAAACAATAAACCATAAACAATAATGTTCACATTTTCCTCCTTAAAATAAACTTGCTAGAATTGGAGCTAAAATGACTGTAAAAACTCCTGCTATTACAATTGATAAACTACTCATTGCCCCTTCTATTTCACCGAATTCTAAAGCTTTAGCTGTTCCTATCGCATGCGCACTATTTCCACATGCAAGTCCAATCGCAACTGGATGATGTATAGAAAACATTTTAAATACCGGCTTAGAAATCACTGCACCAAGTATACCAGTTATGATAACAAGTCCAACTGTAATTGTAGAATTTCCTTGTATCAATTCTGATACCCCAATAGCAATTGCGGTAGTAATTGATTTAGGTAACATTGAAAATAATAATGTATCATTTGCATGAAATAACATACAAATCAATACAATACATAACATTCCTGCAATACAACCACTTAATATACTCACGATAATTGCATCAAAATGCTTAAATAAAATTTGGCTCTGCTTATACAAAGGAACAGCCAAACAAACTGTAGAAGGTGTCAGCAAAAACGTAATATACTTAGCTCCTTCATTATATGTTTGATAATCTATATGAAAGACAATCAAAACAGTAATAGACATCAGTGCACTTATTAATAAAGGATTAATAAGTGGATGATTGATTTTCTTTCTTATTTGAACTGCTAGCCAATAAGTCAATAAACTCAAGACAATTCCAAAATAAGCTGTTTGATTCAATATATTATTCATTTTTTCCTTCCTTTCTAGCAATCATAAATTGAGCAACTTTTCCTGTAGTCACCATAACAATGATTGTACTCACAACCAGTACCACAATAATAACCACAATATCACTAAGCAACTCATTACCTACATTCATTAAACTGACTGCTGAAGGAACAAACAAAACCGGCATAATCAGTATTAACCAATCTGCCACTTCTTCTATATCTCTTAGCTTCAATAGCCCTGTAAATAAACATACAAGCAAAATAAAAAGTCCATAAACACTTGCTGGTATTGGAAGTGGTAACAAACTTAGCAATTCACCTATAAAAGAAATAAACATAATAATTAAAAATTGATGAACATATTTCATATTAACCTCCTTGCACATTATATCACTTTTTTTATGAAAGAAAACATCAAACTGTATGTATTTTCATAAATTATAAAACACATGTTTCCATGTGTTTTATAAATCATCTTCAATTGCACTTGATTTGGCATATGCTGTAGATTTAGCTTCAAAAAAATCTGTCTTAATTGCATTGGCATTACTATAGTAAGTTAACCATTTCATAGATTCTGGTTCATTATCATAACCTGGATACAATTCACCAAAATGTAAAGATTGAGATCTTAAATTCCCTAAATATTTAATATAGTCATGTACCATTGTCATTGTTAATCCTTCTATTTGATCACCTATAACATAGTTTGCCCATTCTATTTCTTCTTCAACCCCACGTTTTAACATACTTTTATATTCTTCTATCTTATCAGGAGTAAAGAGTTCTGGTTCTTCTTTTTGTAATTCTAAAATAATATTTCTAAATAACCAAAGATGGGTGTTTTCATCTCTATTAATATAACGAATTTCTTGTGCTGAACCAGGCATTTTAGAATGTCTAGCTAAATTATAGAAAAACATAAAGCCAGAATAGAAATAAATTCCTTCTAGTATATAATTTGCAATCAATGTCTTCATTAAATGAAAACGATCCTGATGTTGGATAAATGCATTATATTGTTCACCTATAAATTCATTACGCTTTAAAAGATGTTCATCATATTTCCAATAGTATAAAATTTCATCACGCTTAGCAGGTGAGCAAATACTATCTAGCATATAACTATAGCTTTGTGAATGTACGGCTTCTTGAAATGCTTGGATAGTTAAACAAAGATTCACTTCATTTGCTGTAATATATTCTCCTACATGAGGAAGATTGGCTGTTTGTATAGAATCTAGAAAAACAAGAAATGATAAGATTTTATCATAAGCTGTTCTCTCTTCTTCACTTAAAAGACGATAATCTTTAATATCCTGAGTAAGATTAATTTCTTCTGGAATCCAGAAATTATTCATTGCTTGGCGATACCAATCACTTGCCCATGCATATTTCATATTATTAAAATCATTCAAGTTTGTCGTATTTCCATTAATCATACGACGTTTTCTTACATCTATATCACCTGATGCATTAAATAATGCTTTCTTTTGTAAATCCATAACTTCCCTCCTATGCACTACAAGATTCACACTCTTCAACTTCTAATGATTGACTTCTTACATAATATAATGTTTTCACACCTTTTTCATAAGCTCGTATATATAAATTTAACAGTTTTCTAAATGTAAACTCTTGTGTCATATAAATATTGACTGATTGAGATTGATCAATATGTCTTTGTCTAATACTTGCTGCATCAATTATCCAATTTTGCTCAATATGATGTGCATTTTTATATAACCAGAATGTACTCATATTTAAATCTGGAGCGACTCTTGTCATCATTTGACCTTTTTTCTCTTCTATATAAAACTTTTTCATAATAGGATCAACTGCAGCTGTTGTTCCTGCAATAATAGAAGTTGAACTTGTTGGAGCAATAGCAAGTAAATAGCCATTTCTTAATCCATATTGATGAATATCTTTTTGTAATGATTGCCATTTTTCACCTTGATAATGTCTTTTTGCAAAGTACTCTCCTGTATCAAAATCACTTCCTTTGAAATAATCATAAGATCCTTTTTCTTTGGCTAATAACATGGAAGCCTCTAATGTATAATAATTGATTTTTTCATATAATTGATCAACAAAATCTAAATGTTCCTGACTTTCAAATGTCATCCCTAATTTAACTAACATATGATGATACCCACTTGTTCCAAGTCCAATTGGACGATATTGTTGATTTGTAATTTTAGCAAATGGTATTGGATAATAATTTAAATCAATAACATTATCTAGTGCCCTTACAACAGTATGAATAATATGTCTTAATTCATGATCATCCAACACATTCATACGCCCTAATGTCAAAGAAGCCAAATTACATACAACAAAATCACCTGGGCGTGTCTTTTCAACAACAATATCTTCACCATCAATTTGCATAATCTCTGCCTCTTCAATAGACATAGCTTTCATATTTTGGGCAATTTCACTACATAAATTACTACAATAAATCATACCTTCATGATTATTTGGATTCATATAATTAACAATATCACGATTAAATGCAAAAGGTGTTCCTGTTTCAACCAATGATTTAATAATCAAACGAACAACTTCCTTTACACTCATCACACGCTTAGAAATACGCTTATCTTTTACACAATCATAGTATTTCTCTTCCCATTCATCTCCAAAAGTATCTTCTAAACGATATCCTTTGACTTCATAAATTTCATGTGGACACATCATATACCACGAAGCATCAAGATCATTTTTTGCAAGTTTCCAAAACAGATCAGGATAACATACACCCGGGAAAATATCATGTGCTTTCATACGATCATCACCATTATTTGTTTTTAATTGCAAAAATTCAGGCAAATCTTTATGCCATGCATCTAGATATACAGCTGCCGCACCCTGTCTTACACCTAATTGATCGACTGCAGTAGCAGTATCATTCACCAGTTTAATCCAACGTATAACACCACCCGCTGCACCTTTGAATCCTCTTATTGTACTGCCATTGGCACGAACCTTTCCAAAATAAAGACCCATACCTCCTCCAAATTTAGACACTTTCGCAAAATTATCTATACTCTTATAAATACCTGCAAGAGAATCATCAACTGTATCAATAAAGCATGAACTCATTTGATGATAAGGTTTTCTTGCATTAGACATGGTTGGTGTTGCCATTGTGACTTTTAATGTACTTAAAATATCATATATATCTTTTGCATATTTGACCTTTTCTTTTTCCTTCATCGCTAAATGCATTGAAATTGCCATATACATTTCTTGTGGCTTTTCTAAAACAACTCGCTCTTTATTTTGAATAAGATAACGCTTATAAACGAGTTCTAAACCACTATATGTCATAAGATAATCTCTTGAATAATCCATATAACTTTCTAATTCATCTATTTCTTGCTTATTATAAGCTTCTAACAAATACTTTCCATATAGATTTTCATTTGTTAAAAATTGCATTTTTTCATAAAATGAAGATATATTCTGTTTACTCATGATATTATCAACAGATTGTTGAATATAATAACTCAAAAATCTTGATGTTATCATTTCCCATAACGGAGCATCTTTACTTACCAACTCTACTCCAGCCTTCATTAATATCTTAAACACTTCTTCTTGAGACATATTCTTCTTATAAAAAGACTTTAACTTTTCTTCTAATAAACGTAAATCATAAATATCTTCTGGAAAATCTTCTTGAATTTTATATAAAATATCATAAAAATCATTTTCCTGTAACATATTCACTAATCTATCAATAACTTCTCTTTGATAATGATCATTTCTTGTTTGTATTTGCATATTCTAACACCTCTTTATGCATTCTAGCACAAGTCAGTTCAAGCTATCCAATATAATGCTTTTTTTATTTCTTTTATAACATAATTAGATTTTTTGATTATCTTATGTTATGATATAACCACTTTGAAATAAGGAGGTACTATGCTACATATATTAGAACATGCATTAAAAGATATGTTCCCTATGCTTCCATTTTTATTTTTAACTTATTTATTAATGGAATTTATAGAACATAAAAACAATGATCGTTTTGAGAAATTCTTAATCAATGCTAGAAAATTAGGGCCTATTATTGGTTCATTATTAGGAATTATCCCTCAATGTGGATTTTCAGTTATTGCAAGTGGATTATATATGAATAAAAGTATTACACTTGGAACACTCTTATCTGTCTTTATCGCAACAAGTGATGAGGCGATTCCTATCTTGATTTCACGTCCTGAACAACTGTCTACTTTAACAGCAATCATTATCATTAAAATCATTCTTGGAATTGTTGTTGGTTATATTGTTGATTTCCTAATTAATCAACATCATTTAAAAGATAATCATTCTCTTCATGATATTCATGAAGAATGTGAAGAAGAAAAACATGGACATGGCATTGTATATTTAGCTTTTATACATACTGTAAAAATATTTATCTTTATATTTGTTGTTAATTTGTTATTAACATATTTTATAGAGGTTGTTGGTGAAGATACTTTATCCTACATTCTTGTTAATGGTTCTTTTTTACAACCCATTCTAGCAGCCATCACTGGATTTATTCCTAACTGTGCTTCTAGTGTCATTCTCTCACAACTTTATCTAGATCATGTCTTAAGTTTTGGAGCATTAACAGCAGGACTTATTACAAGTGCCGGTCTAGGCTTACTTGTTCTTTTAAAAATGTATGATAATAAAAAAGATATTCTAAGGATTGTCGGTATATTATTTGCTGTCGCTTCACTTACAGGTATCATATTACAAATATTTGCATAAAAAAAGCTTTCTGAATACTCAGAGAGCTTTTTGCATATCTTCGATTGTATCAATATCATAAAGTTCTTTTTCATCTTCAACTTGTATATTTATACAAGAATCTAAATGCTTATAATAAACCTTTCTTCCCCCTTCATCACCTTTTAAATCTAACAATTCAGGTGCCAAAGAACAATGAAACATTGTAGGATTGCCTAGTCTTTGCTTATACGCTAGACTTGCAACAAGAGGCTTTTGTTGTAAAACTTCATTAATCATATGATGAAGTGTATAAATATTCATAAAAGGTTGATCTCCCACAACAAACATGAAATAATCATCTGTATCATATTGAATATGATTCATGCCATGTTGTATTGTATATGATAAACCCTTTTGACAGTCTTGATGAAATAAAGATGACTCAATTTGGTTATGGATATCTTGATACTGTGTGACAACAAGAAGTGAACAATCACTTCTTGAAGCCACAAGTTGTTTTAATACATTATACCCATATTGATACAAGTATTGATTTTTATAAAGAGTAAGAAGTTTATTCGATTGAAATCTTTGGCTATTGCCTCCTAAAAGATAAATAATATGAATCATTATTCCTCTGGTAAACTCATTAATATTTTTTCAGGAGTCATTGGTAAATCCCTTTGCCATACACCTGTTGCATTATATATAGCATTTGCCAAGGCTGGTGAAGGTGTGTTAATAACAATTTCACCTATAGATTTTGCACCGAATGGGCCTGTATCTTCATAACTGCTTACAAAGTCAACTCGAAGTTTCCCCATATCCAAACGTGTAGGAATTTTATATTGCATAAATGAGTTTTCAGCAATCACGCCTTTATCACTGTATTGGACATTTTCATATAATGCCATACCTATACCTTGAACAATTCCACCTTCTGTTTGTACACGTGCTAAATTTGTATTGATAACAGTTCCACAGTCTACAACAGCAACATAGTCTAAGATATCAACTTGTCCTGTTTCTTTATCTAATTCGATTTCAACCATACCAACCATAAATGGTGGTGGTGAAACTGGAGATGAATGTGAGACAGTGACCTGTGTTGCAATATTGTTTCCACTCATTGATTTTGTAGCTATATCTTGAATCGAAACGCGTTGATCTTCATTTATCATATAAACATATTGACCATCAAAATCAACATCTTCTAATGAACAATTCATCATTTGAGCACCAATTTGACACATATTTTCTTTTAATTGTAAGCAAGCTTTTTCTACAGCTTTTCCTGTTACATAAGTTGTACTCGAAGCATATGAACCTGAATCATATGGTGAAGCATCAGAATCAGCACCAAAAACAACAATATTATCTACATCACAATCTAAACATTCTGCAGCCATTTGAGCAAGAATCGTATCACAACCTGTTCCCATATCTGCTGCACCAATAGATAAAGCATAGAAACCTTCATCATTCAACTTAATAGTAGCTGAACCAACATCTACACCAGAAATTCCTGAACCCTGCATAGCCATTGCAACACCTGCTGCTCTTACTTTGCCATTAGGCATAACTCTAGGTGTTTTTCTTTCTTCCCAATTAAACATTTCTTTAGCTCTATCCATACACCCATTTAAAGCACAACTATTTGTGACTTCATTATAGTAAGCTGACATTGTTTGTCCTTCTTGCACCATATTCTTTTCACGAATAGCAACTGGATCCATCCCCAATTTTGCAGCAAGTTCATTCACTGCTGTTTCTACTGCAAATATACCTTGAGTTGCTCCATATCCACGATAAGCACCGGCTGCTTGACAATTTGTATAAACAACATCATACCCAAATCTAAACGCTTCTAAATTAGATGTATAAAGTGGGATAGATTTATGTCCAGATAAGCCAACTGTTGTTGGACCATGTTCTCCAAATGCACCTGTATTTGATAAAGTATATACATCTATTGCACGAATTGTCCCATCATTCATGGCACCAATTTTCACTTTCACTTCCATTTCATGACGAGGTGTTCCTGCTGTTTGACATTCTGTACGTGTATAAATCATTTTTGATGGTTTTTTTGTCATCCATGTAACAAATGCTGGATATATTTCAGCAACAACAGTTTGTTTTGCTCCAAAACCACCACCAATTCTTGGCTTTTCAACATGTATTTTTGATTTAGGAATACCTAATGCATTAGCAAGAATTCTTCTAACATGGAAAACAATTTGTGTAGAACTTATCACATGTAGACGACCAAAAGCGTCGATTTCACAATAAGTTCTAAATGTTTCCATCATGGCTTGTTGATTTGCTCTTGTATGATAAACTCTTTCTATGACTTCATCACAACTCTTCATAACAGTCTCTAAATCACCATCTTGACTGTCATGGCTGGCACATAGATTTCTTTTGTTATTCGCTCCTACTGGACAAAGTGATTTCCAATTTTCTTCAGGATGAACAAGAATATCATTATCTTTTGCTTGACGGAAATCTAAAACAGCTTCTAAAACTTGATATTTAACCTTAATAAGCTTCATAGCTTGATCAACAGCTTTTTCATTGACCCCTGCTATAATTGCAACAGCATCACCAACAAAACGTACACGTTGATCTAAGATCAAACGATCATATGGACTTGGTTCTGGATATGTTTGTCCAGCCATTGTAAATCGAATTTGGGGAACATCTTTATAAGTATAAATAGCTTCAATACCACTCACTTGTTTTGCCTTTTCTACATCAATTTCTTCAATTAATGCATGAGCATGAGGCGAACGTAATACTTTTACTACCAAACAGTTTTGTGGTGTAATGTCATCAACATATGCAGGTTTTCCTAGCAATAAGTTCATGGCATCTTTTTTCATAACTGGCTTATTCACATGTTGATAATCTCTATTCATTTGGTTCTCCTTTCTTTAAATATTCAATATAGTTTCTAATTCCTCTTAATTGCCCTTCATATCCAGAACAACGACATAAGTTCCCAGATAAATATTCTAAAATCTCTTCATCTGTAGGATCTTGATTTTCTCTCAGTAAAGCAATGGCATTCATCATAAATCCTGGATTGCAATATCCACATTGTTCTGCACCTTGATTAGCAATAAACTTTGCAAACCCTGTTGCTTCTTTTTCTAATCCTTCTAATGTTGTAATAGAATGTCCATTCACTCTTAAAGCCAATACACTACAAGATAAAATAGGCATATCATTATCAAAGACAGTACATAAACCACAATTACTTGTATCACACCCACGTTTAACACTATAACATCCTTGACTTCTTAAAAAATCAATTAATAAAGTATCAGGTTCTATTTGTGAAACAACATCTTTTCCATTTAAATTTATTTTAATTTCCATAATCGTATTCTCCTTTAATTTTTAATAAACAACGTTTTATTAAAACCTTAGATAAACGTCTACGATATTCACTGCTTCCTCTAAGATTAGAACCTAAAACCAATTTTGAAGCAATATCATCAGCAAATGCCTTTATACTTTCATCTGTTAAACCATCTTTTAATAATTGATTTTCATCACTATAACATACAGCCTTTAATGGTCTTGCACCAATAACACAACGATATTCATGATTAATGACACTCATTGCACAAGTTAAAACTGGAAAATCCGTTTTTGTATTTCTTTGTGACATATATGACACTTGAATTGGTGTTTTTTTAATAATCACTTTCACCAATATATCTCGATTAGGTGGCATACTTGCAAATTTTTCAATATCCACTCTACCACCATTAAACAATTCTACTTCACAATCCAATGCCATAAACATTGTTAAAACATCAGAAAAACCATATCTTCCAAATAAACTTCCACCAATTGTTGCAAGATTTCTAAATTGAACACCTACAATATTTTTAACACTCTCTTTTATAGCATTATCAGTATATTGATGTAAAATTTCACTTTGTTCTAACTGACGTAAAGTGACCATAGCACCAATATGAATTTCATCATCAAATTCTTCTATTTGATTTAAATTCAAATCAGACAAATCAATTGCTGTATCAATACTACGACTTTGCATTTTTGACCATAACATTCCTGCAATAATCAAATTAGAGCGATTTTGGTTTAAATCATAAGCCTCCTGTAATGTTTGAGGTTTGACATAATTTTTAATCGTTAACATTTATACCCTCTCTTTCCTTTGGTTCACAGATTTTTACAAGACTATAATATTGCTTGTATATATCATCTTTTTTAATCATAATATCTTTATATAGTTTTTTTAATTTCTTTTCAATATTTTCTACACTCTCTTTTTTCATATCTATTGTATCAATAATTGTCAATTGATCCATTAATAAGATACGATCAGCATATTGTAGTGCTATCATAGGATCATGCATAACTACAACTATACCTAAACCTTGTTGTTTCACTTTCTTTAACAAGTGATGATATAACATATGACGATTATCAAAATCCAAAGCACTATCTGGTTCATCTAAGAGTATAACTTTGGTCTTTTGATACAAAACACGAACAATACCAACAAGTTGTTTTTGTCCTTCACTTAAACTCATAAAATCTTTATCTAATAAATCTTCTATATGAAATTCCTTTGATAAAGACTGAATCAAAGACATATCTGTTTGAAATTGAAAAAATGAAGAATAGGCATATTGTCCCATTTTAATCATTTCCAAAGCACTAATTCCTTCAATCGCCTCATATCTTTGCATAAAAAGTGTCATATGCTTTGCTTTTTCTTTAACTGACATTTTTAGAAAATCTTGATTATCTACAAAGACTTCTCCTTCGCTAATAAGTGTCCCCATCAACCCCTTCAACAAAGTTGACTTTCCACAACCATTAGGCCCTAATATCGCAATCATCTCACCTGAATGTAATTTAAAATGAATATCTTGAACAATCTTATGTTGATAACCAGTTGAAAAATTCTTAACTTCTAATAGTACACTCATACCCATTTTCCTCTTTGTTTTAACATGAATACAATCAGTATTGGTGTTGAAAAGAAAATTGTAAAAATACTTAACGGAATCTCTCCACCAGCCAATAAAGAACGTGCAAAAATATCACTTATCATTAATACAATTGCTCCCACAATACCACTTAACCATAAAAACGTATGCGTACGTTTTTTTAATATCAAATAAGCAATATGTGGTGCAATCAAACCAACAAATGATATAACACCCGTTAAAGAAATAATCGAAGCCACCATCCATGTTGTTAAAATTAAAATCATAAAACGCGCTCTTTTAGGTTGTAAACCCAAATACCTTGCTTGTTCATCTCCCATTGATAAAAGAATCAACTGTCTATTTGACAACAACAAACAAACAAGTGGTATGATCGCACTTATGAATGCTATTAACATCTTATCAAGAGTAATAGAAGCCAAACTTCCCATTGTCCAAAATTCTATCGCTGCAAGTTCTCCTAAAGGATCAGCCATATATTTTAAAATCATAATTCCAGCTTCTCCTATAGCTGAAACAACAATTCCCGCTAAAACATAAGAAGAAATATTCCTTCCACCACTCGCTTTGACAAGCAATAAAACAAGCACCAATGCCAACATACCAGCTACAAACGCACCCAGTGTTAAACTCAATAGAGAAGAAGAACCCAACACAATCATGCACGCCGCTCCTAAACTTGCTCCTGAAGCAACACCCGTCAAATCAGGTGACGCAAGAGGATTTCTAAACAACATTTGATAGACACTTCCAGCCAGTCCAAGAACAAATCCTGCTAATAATCCCATTATAGCACGAGGCATTCTTAACTGTATAAAGACTCGATAATTCATCGTATCAGTTGATGAAAATATATGTAATATTTCATCAACTGATAAATCATAGCTCCCTATAAATAATGAAAAGAAACAAAGAAGAAAACAAACAATTGTTAAGATGATAACAAGTTTCTTTTTCATAAACTATTTTGTAAGAAGTGATGTATCTACATCAAAACCATAGAATGTTTTATAGAAATCTTTAGCATCTTTTTGGAATGTTTCAAACGAATATTGGTCTTCATGTAATATGCTTGCTAACCACATACTTCCTAAAATACCTGATGGTACAGGTGAATCCCATTCTTCTAATCCTTGAGGCATTTGATATATAGCTTTATTTTGAACAGCTTTTAAAGATGATAATTGCTTATCTTTTAAGATATCTTCTTTTGTAAAACTTGCTCCTGCAGGAATGACAATCATATCTGGATTCATTTTTAGTAATGATTCATAAGAAACTTTTGTCCAATAATCTCCTTCAATATCTTTGGCCGCATTATTTCCACCAGCAGAAGTAATTAATGAACTTTGATACATACTTTCTGGTGCAGTTTCTAAATATGATGAGTTAGAAGTCATATAAACATTCATATCAACCTTACCATATGATTCAATTGTTTTTAATTGTTCTGTATAATAATCAGTAAGAGCTTTTGCTTTATCTTCTACTCCACATGCTTTTCCAATTAAAGTTAACATTTCAACAAGTTCATCATGTGATTCAGGATTCACTATAATAGTTGTAATACCCAAATCTTCTAATGCAGTTAAATTATCTTTAAGTTTCATTGGTAAAATAACCAAATCAGGATTAAGTTTAGCAATTTGTTCAACATTAATTTGTTTTAAAGATCCTACTTGTGGTAAATCAAGAAGTTCTTCATTTGCCATTTTATAGATTTCTCTTGTATCAGCTTTCTTTTCAATACCAACCAAACGATCACTAATACCTAATGATAGCATTGCATATGTAGTGACGTAATAACAGCTAACAACTGATTTTGCAGGTTCATCAATAGTTACCGTTCTTTCTTCTGTTGATTGATCTTGTAATGTGATTTCACTTGTTTGTTTTGATGTATCTTGAGGCGTAGCACAACCCACAAGAGAAATAGCCATCGCTAGTGCTAAAACAGATTTAAGCATTGTTTTTACATGCTTCATTTTCATTCAAACTCCCTTCACTTTTTAACTTAGATAAAATCAATTCTTTTGCATAGTCATAAGATATCTGATCCAAATCAATAAGCAAGTCAGCTTGTTTAGATTTGATATCTTCTAAATAATCAATAGGTTCAGCTTTCACAACTGCCAATACAAATTTTGAACTTCTTAAAATCTCATCAATCATAGATAAAAAAGTATAACTATGACGTTCAAAACGACCAATTTCATCTAAAACAATGATATCGTCACCTTGAAGAGATTGTTTTAAACACTTCACACCAAAAGTCTCAAAAGTTTCAGTGATTCCTTTCATACCAATCCCATCACAATAAGAAATAGCTTCTTTTTGAAATGTCACGAGACTTTCCATAGCATAACTCCATCCAATGTCATACTTTTGATAAGGAATTGTACGATATCCTGACGTCTTGAATCCAAGTGTAGAAATAACATCATTGACTAATGTCGTCTTTCCACTATTACGTTTACCTGTAATGACAATATTCATGTGACTCACCTCTCCAAAAAACACCTATATATCTGCAATAATTTCATCTATGTTTGCATGTGTATTTTAACATAATTTTATATTCCCTACAATCATTGACAAAAGAAAAAAAGATGTCAAACATCTTTTAAATTTCTTCTATCATTAATATCTTTTGAAAGAATGCAAATCGTTCGATACAATTCATAAAAAACATCGCAATTGTTCCAATACACAATACTGCAATCACTGTACCTATACCCCATTGACCACCAAGGATTATTCCACTTATCAGCATCAATGCATCCGTTATTCCTCTTATGATATTATATTTTTTATGAAACAAGCCCATCAATGCAAAGTTCATCGCATCATTTGGATTTTTGCCACACTCAGTTTTAGACGCCAAAGCAACCGCAAAAGCAATAAATATCATCCCTAATACAAACGCAAGTATCCTATTGACTCCATCAAATACAGGAATATACTGGATTGCCAAATCTATTGACTTTGCACTCACAATAGGAAATACCAAAGTACCTAATCCAACTTGTTTTCTATCTATAAGAAACGCTATAAAAAACATCGTAAAATTTAAACCTGCATAACATATAGATAAAGAAAATGGTAAAACAATACTCAACCCTTGAGAAAAAGTTGTCATTGCATCAGAACCCAACATAGCCTGTATAAAAAATACACAACCAATTCCTAAAATCAATGCCGAAAAACTTAAAATAAGTATATGTATGAAATATTTCATAATCTTCCTCCTACAAGTATATTATACAGACTTCTTGCATGTGTGGATATACTCTTTTGGTATAACTAGACTAATCATCTTTTTGATAGTTTTTCAAATCTTCTAGTAAAAAATTACGACTTTTTTCTTGTTTTCTTTGAAAATCTTGAAATTGATTTATTGTAAGAGATTCTACTTCTTTTTCTAGTTCTCGTGATGAAATACGTCTTGCCCCTCTTCCAATAACAATCATTTGTTCGAGTGCATCAGATGTTGCAACAATCACATGATAATCATGTGAAAGTTCATGTGTAACATGTTCAATATACATATCTGCTGTTTGAGCCTCTTTGGTATAGACTACAAAAACATTATGATTTTGTTCGAAAGTCCCTAAATTATGTTTGACTTTATAGGCGTCAAAAACAATAATCATTAAACAATTTTTATAACCTTGATAATTCGCAAGAATATCAATCAGTTTTTGTCTTGCTAAATCAAGATTCTCTTTAGCAATATCACTTAGCTGTTGCCATGCAAAAATAACATTATACCCATCTACGAGCATACATTCTTGTTTGGATTTGACTAACATACTCGATTGATGATCTTCAACTGGTTTATAATAATCTTTATAAAGATGTCTTTTGGTTTTTCCATATGTTCGTTCAAATATAGCTTCTAACTCTTCATTTTCACTTGCTTGAGAAATATAGCGTTCTTGTATATAAGTCTGCTTTTCTTTTTTATATGAATAGGGAATATGCATATACTCGCTCACTTGATAATAAGGGACATAGAAGCCTGCCCCATGTTGACAAAATATAGAACCTGTTGGGTTTTCTAAATCACTTTCACTATCATAGCCTATTTCTTCTATCACTTTATCTTGATCAAGACATGGAAGATAACCCAAAAGAGAGTAGTATATACGACCTTGGCCTTTTGTATAAGATGTCAATGTTTGTTGATAACCTTGCATTTTTTGTACTGGCGCTTCTCCTTTGATAACAACTATTTGTTCATCTTGGTAATCAACAGTACATTTTCCATGCATAGAATCAACATCAAACATAAAACGACTCATTGAAGATAAAGGCAAAGTACATTCAAAAGAATAATAAGGTTCCAATAAAATAGATTGAGCATTTTTTAGTCCATGTCTTACAGCACGATAAGTCGCTTCTCTAAAATCTCCACCCTCTGTATGTTTTAAATGTGCTTTTCCTGATAAGAGGGTTATTTTGATATCTGTTATGGGCGATCCAGTCAGCACACCTATATGTTGTTTTTCTTGTAGATGAGATAAGATCAATCTTTGATAATGTCCATCCAACATATCTAAAGAACATTGATTATCAATAACAATTCCACTTCCTCTTTTTCCAGGTTCTAATAAAACATGGACTTCTGCATAATGTCTTAATGGTTCAAAATGTCCAACACCCTCTACTGTATCTTCAATTGTCTCTAGATAAACAATTTTCCCTTCATCAAAATCAACATGTTGATGAAATCTTTCTTCAATAATACCTTTTAAAATATCAATTTGAACTTCTCCCATAAACTGTATATAGATGTCTTGATGCTCATTAAATGTGAGTTGCAACATTGGATCTTCTTCGGCCAATTGTTTTAATTGATTCACCATTGTATAAAAATCAACACCATCAGGTAAAATCATACGATAGTTCATATAAGATGTTAAAATTGGTTGAATATGAGATGCCCCAACCCCTAATGTATCTCCTGCAAAGACATGATCCAATCCTGTCATTGCGACAATATCACCACAATGAGCTTCTTGTAACATATCATATTTTGATCCTGAATAAACACGAATTTGATCAACCTTGTCTTCTCCAATAGTATCTTTGACTTTGATACTCCCTCCTGTGATTTTAACATGAGCAAGACGCTGACCTTTTTCATCTCTTGTAATCTTGTAAACTTGAGCCTGAAAATCATCTAAATATGTAGGTGTTATCGTCCATCTATCCAAAGCATTGAGAAATTGATCTATATGATCTATTTTTAATGCAGAACCAAAAAAACATGGAAAAATATGTCTTTTTGCTATATGCTTTTGTATAAGTTTTTTAGAAATAGTCTCTGTTCTTTCATATTCTTCTAAAAGTTCATCATCTAAAAAAGCAATATTCTCATAAAAATCTTCAGTGAAATCTACACAATGCAAAGATAACTCTTGTGTGAATTCTTTAAGAAGATCTTCTTTTAAACGATATGTTATATCCATTTTATTAACAAACAGAAATGTTGGAATATGATAATGTTCCAACAATTTCCAAATAGTGCGTGTATGACTTTGAATACCATCAACCCCACTAATAACAATAATTGCATAATCTAGAACTTGTAACGTTCTTTCCATTTCACTAGAAAAATCAACATGTCCTGGAGTATCTAACAAAATAAATTCAGTATCTTTCCAAGCAAATTGTGCTTGTTTAGAAAAAATTGTAATTCCTCGTTGTCTTTCTTGTGTATTATAATCTAGAAAAGCATCGCCATGATCAACTCTTCCTTGCTTTCTAATTTTTCCTGATGTATATAATAAACTCTCTGTTAATGTTGTTTTCCCAGCATCAACATGAGCCAATATGCCTATTGTGACTTTTTTCATTGTTTTTCACCTCTTCAATCATCATAACATAACCTAGTCTAAAAAGAAATGAATACATTATGTATCCATTTCTTGTATTGATTGTAATTTATTAATATTTTTCATTTCTATTGAAATCATAATAAATGTTGTGATAAATGCAATTGTATCTGCACATGGACCAGCATACATAATTCCATCTATTCCCATAAATAATGGTAAGATCAAGATAAGGGGAATAAGGAAAATAACTTGTCTTGTCATTGATAAAATAAGCCCTTTTACTGGTTTACCTATTGCTGCAAAGAAATTAGATGAAATCAATTGTACACCGTTAATAATCACCATAAATAAGAAGATTCGCATAAATTTCACTGCAAATTCAAAATATAAAGGTTCTCCTGTTCCAAAAATAGAAATAATAGATTTTGGGAAGAATTGAAATAATATAAAACCAATACATGATACAATCAAATTCCACATAATTGCTAATTTATAAGCCTGTTTCACGCGATCATATTTCTTAGCTCCATAATTAAATCCAACAATAGGTTGTGTTCCTTGAGAAATACCTATAATAACTGCAAATAATATAGCATTTGTTTTCATGACAATACCACAAGCAGCTAATGGTATTTCTTTTCCAAAAGCAGACATAGCTCCATAATATGTAAGTGAATTATTTAAAACAATCTGTACAAATGTAATTGCAACCTGATTTAAACTATTACTCATACCTAAAGATGCAATCTTTAGACATTCTTTTGGAACGAGTTGGAAATGAGACTTATGAAGTTCAACACTTTGAAAACGTTTAATATAATATATTGCCATAATAAATGAGAAAATTTGACCAATAACAGTTGCTATAGCAGCTCCAGCAACCCCCATATCAAAACTAAAAATAAGAATTGGGTCTAATATTGTATTGACAATAGCACCAATTAACATACACATCATTGAATACTTAGGACTCCCATCAGCACGAATCAAACTACTCATCGCATTAATCACTATAAGCAATGGCATCCCCACAGCTGTTATTCGCGTATAACTAATTGCATAAGGCATAACATCTTTTGTTGCACCAAAAGCTGTTAATAAAGGAATCAAAAAGATTTCAATCACAATTGCATATATAATTCCAAGGATCACCATCATACAAAATGCTGTTCCTACAACATGACTGGCCTTTTCTTTTTCGCCAGCACCTAAATACAAAGAAAATCTTGAAGCACTCCCGACACCAATCAATAAAGCTATAGCCAAACAAATTGTTGTTAGTGGATAGGCAACATTCGTTGCAGCATTTCCTAAATATCCAACACCTTGACCTATAAAAATTTGATCAACAATATTATACAAAGAACTAACAAGCATAGCGATAATGCTTGGAATCGCAAAACCTCTTAATAATTTCGATATTTTTTCATAACCTAACGGATTATTTTCCATATTCCCACTCCCTATCTTGATTTTAATGCATTTTCTGTTATTCTCTTTAAAAACTCATTGATTATCACTTGTTCTTTTTCATCAAAACCTTCTAATAAGTGATTTTCCCAATGAGTATTAATTTCAACAATTTGTTGATAGATATCTTTAGCTTTAGATGTCGGATACAATCGACATGTCCTTTTATCATCACTATTGACTTCCTTATAAATAAATCCCATTTTTTCTAAAGCTGTCAATGAACGCGTAATATTACTTGGATGAAGATAAAAACAGCTTATAAACTTGTCTTGTGTCATACCTGGGTTTTCACATATTTTAATTATGTAAATATGTTGCGAACTATTTAACCCAAATTTTGCAAGCGATTCATCAAGATACATCTTCGTATATCTATCACTAATAGACAAATATTTCATAATTTCCACAATAACCACCTCAAAAGTCATCTATATTATGTCATAAATTATTTGCTTGCGCAAGCAATTATTTTATATAATAAAAAGGTTTTTCAACCTTTTTATGCGTCTTGCATTTCTAAACGTTTAAGTTCCTTACGCTTTATCACCCATGCTGTGATAAAGACAATATCAGCAAAAATCCAAGCTAAAGGATTGGCAATACAAATGGCTGTAAAACCTAATTGAGAAACAAAACAAAACGCAACAATACATCTTGCTATCATCTCAGCCACTCCTCCAAACATTGCCAAGAAACTGTATCCTAGTCCCTGTAATAAATTTCTTAATATAAACAAAACACTTAATATATAATAACAAATAGAATTATAGATAAGATATTGCTTTATACATTCCATAATCATTTTTTCACTGGCATCAATAAATAATAACGAAAGAATATCTGATGTAAAGTACACAAATATAAATGCTAGAATACAATAAATAAGACCTATTCCAAACGCCACCCTTAAACCTTTAAAGATACGTTCAATTTTCATAGCACCAAGATTTTGTCCACCATATGTTGCCATTGTTAATCCCAATGTTTCTAATGGTTGTGTGAGCATCACAGAAATCTTCATAGCAGCAGTCACTGCAGCAACGATATCTGAACCTAATGTATTCACTGCTGTTTGAATCACTACACTTCCGATTGCTGTAATAGAGAATTGTAATGCCATAGGTAACCCCATTGATATAAGTTTTTGACAATAACGTTTATCAAAAGCTTTTTCATCATGTTCAAACTTTAAAATATCTGTCTTTTTTTTCATATATACAAAACAAGCTACACCCGAAATAAATTGAGCAATCACAGTCGCATAAGCTGCTCCAGGCGCACCCATATGAAATTGAGTAATAAACAACAAATCTAAAATAACATTAATAATCGAAGATAAAATTAAAAAATATAATGGTGTTTTTGAATCCCCAATAGCTCTTAATATACTTGCAAGAATATTATATAACATAGTTGCAAACAACCCTAAAAAGATAACAGAGATATATCCATAGGCCTGATCATAGATATCACTTGGTGTTTTCATGATTGTTAATATCGTTGGTAATGCAACGTATGTCACAACTGTCATAATAAGTGTTAAAATCACACAAAGATAAAAAGCATTCATGATATACTTTTTCATATCCTTTATTTTCTTTCCACCAAAACTTTGTGCAATAGGTATACCAAAGCCACTACATATTCCAATCCCAAAGCCAATAATCATGAAGTTTAATGACGATGTAGAACCAACTGCAGCCAACGCTACTTTACCGACATATTTTCCAACAATAATACTATCAACCATATTATAGAATTGTTGGAAAATATTTCCTATAACTAATGGTATAGCAAAAGCAATGATGAGTTTTAAAGGACTTCCCGATGTCATATCCTTTTTCATTTTTCTTCCTCCCTTTTTGTCCATTTTTTTATTATACATAACCTATGCAGACTTGTCACATATTTTCAGATTATGCAAAAAAACTAGTCAAACGACTAGTTATTGTAAATAAGATGCGATACTTTCTAGTATATACATAACAGGAACTTGAGTGACAGAATTATGTAGGTATTGATCTTTTGTATTTGGTAAATAATATCCAATAGCAAGATCAGCTAATAAAGCCGCTTGTGAATTTTCTTTATCACATATTACAATGACTTCTATACCATTTTGTTTCATGTTCATTGTTTGTGTATAGATTTCTTTGGTTTCACCCGATACTGATAATATAATAGCTATTGCATTATTATAAATTCCTTCCATACGCATACTAAAATCACTAATATGAGTTGTTTTGACCCCTACTCTATTTAAAAGTAACGCTCCATAATTTGCTAAAACTGAAGATAACCCAATACCAAAAAACAATACATCTTCATGTGATCGAATCATATCACATGCTTTTTGTATCTTATTTTTAAATACTTCACTATCTACTCTATGAAAATAATCTAAGATATACTCTAATTGTGATTCTTGAATGACTTTTTTATGTGAGTCATCTAACTTTAGGAATGTTTTGTATTCTCCAAAACCTTCATATCCCATTTTTTGACAAACTCTTGTAATCATAGCTGAAGAGACATGTAATATATTAGCTAGGTCTTTTAGTTTCATTTTGAGTATTTGATTTTTATTTTGTATCATGTAGAAATAGATTGTGTATTCAAGTTCATTAAAATCCTTTATTTTTTCTATCATATCCATTTTCTCTCACCAAGTTCTATTCTAACATATTTTATGAATGAATGTGAAAAACTTGTTTATATTTTGCAAGAGCTCCTATTAAATTAGAATCATTATGATATTTACATCTTGTTATATTGACTTGTGGAATTGGTGGTAAACTAGCATATAATTTGTCTATTGATTTTTGTAAGTATTCCATCAGAATTGGTTGTTGACTAATACCTCCTCCAATAGCAATTTTATCTGGATCAACAACAGCTTGTAAATTGTATAATCCCATAGCTGTCATATCACAAAACTCTTCTAATGCTTGTAAAGCTTTTTTATTTCCTTGATTACATAATTCAAATGCTTGAATCCCATCTAATGCTCCCTCTTCTAGTCCTTGACTTAAACATATCATATCCACAAGTTTGAAAGCACCATATTCCCCTCCCCACTTCTTTTCAAAACCTTCACGTTTTGACCAATCAAATGATAAATAACTCCATTCACCAGAGAAACCATGTGCCCCAGTGAAAACTTCTTTACCAATAGTAAATGCTCCACCAATACCTGTACCAATAATACACACCGCACCTACTTGTGTATCTTGTAAATTTCCATAAGTGACTTCACATAAAGCAGCACACTTTGCATCATTTTCAATTGTCAATCTTGGAGTTGTGATAGATTGGAGTTCTTTTAATATTTCAACATCTTGATTATAATACAATGCTCCTGGAATTTGCATTTTTTGAGTCTTTTTATTAATAAGACCAGGTAATGACATAGCAATTCCATCGACTTGATTTTCATATTTTTGATAAAGACTTGCGATAGCTTGTTTAAAATCTTCTAAGTTTGTCTGTGGTGTTGGAAGACTTCCTTTTTTTAACATTTCTAATTCATCATTCATAAGAGCATATTTAATAGCACTTCCACCAACATCAATAACTAAATATTCCATAATTATCCTCCATAACAACGAAATCAGATGCCTACGCACCTGATTTCTTTTTTCTCTTCGCTTGTTTTTTGATTTCATACTGTACATTTTTAGAGTTTAATTTCACAACTCTTGTTCCAGCAATAAGATCATGAATAGCACGTCTTGACTTCAATAAAATCATACATAATATAGAAAGAACAGTAATAACAATTCCAATATAACTATAAATCTTTGTCATCTCTATACCTGTTGAAATTTCTATTAACTGATGTAACATATGACTACTTGTAAACAAGCTTCCTTCAACAAGTAAGATAACTACAAATTGTCTTATAAAGATTTGTTTCTTTGTGACTTCTTCAAAATTGTTTTGATAAATACAAAGTTTAAAAATCTTTTTCCCTAGCGTTTGTCCTTTCCATACATACATAGGTACAAGTACGTAATAACAAACTGCAACGATAAAAGAAAGTATTCCAGCAATGATATTATAAGGAAAATCAAAGATTGTTAAATTTTGAGGAATATATGTCGCATCTTTATGTAATGACATATAAATCAAGATAACAGGTAAGGATGCAACCACACCACCAATATACCAATCAAATATATACGATAAAAATCTTTTTATCCACCCTACATCGTTTTGAATATCATTTTTTAAACTTAAATACATTTCTTTCATAGTAACCTCTTTATAATACCTCTCCGTTTGTTTCTATAACTTTTCTATACCATTCAAATGAGTCTTTTTTAATTCTTTGAAGCGTACCTTTTCCATCGTTATCTTTATCTACATAAATAAATCCATAACGTTTTTTCATTTCTCCAGTAGAGAAACTTACACAATCAATACAACCCCATACAGTATATCCAAGTACTTCTACACCATCTATATCAATAGCATATTTCATTTCTTGAATATGTTTTTTTAAGTAGTCCACTCTATAACTGTCATGAACTTGACCATCTTCTAATTGATCAATTGCTCCAAAACCATTTTCTACAATAAATAATGGTAATTGATAACGATCATATAACCAGTTTAAAGTATATCTTAGCCCTTGTGGATCAATCGGCCAACCCCACTTTGTTTTTTCAATGTATGGATTATCACATAAATCATTTTCTTCATCATAATCAAGATAAATATCTTGATGCCCTTTCACCACAAAAGACATATAATAACTTAAACCAATATAATCTACACATCCCTGTTTCAAACTTTCCAAATCATCTTCTGTCATATCCAAATCAAATCCTTTTCTTTCAAAGAAAGTTTTCATATAACCAGGATATCTTCCTCTTGCATGTACATCAGCAAACCAGAAACGTTTATGATTTGCTCCAATAGATTGTAACATATCATCAGGTGAACATGAATATGGATAAATTGGTGTCATCGCCATCATGCATCCAACTTTCAATGTTGGATCAATATCATGTGCTATTTTTACTGCTTTTGCACTTGCAACAAGTTCATAATGAGATGCTTGATACATTAATTTTTCTTTATCATCATCTTTTTCAAAAACAATTCCTGAATTTGTAAATACAGCAACATCTGATTTATAATTGGCTTGATTATTAATTTCATTAAATGTCAT
>DEPZ01000003.1:54638-83817 GCA_002359025.1 Erysipelotrichaceae bacterium UBA3379
CGTTGGAAACATACTGATGCAAAACGTGTAAAGAATTCAATCATCTTTCTATTTTTCCAACCACCATATTTTTTAACAAGACCAAATGGCATTTCGAAATGTGATAAAGTAATGACAGGTTGTATACCATTTTTTAATAATTCATCAAATAAATGATCATAAAATTGTAATCCTTCTTCATTAGGCATGTCTTCATCACCATTAGGGAAAATTCTTGCCCATGAAATAGAAGTTCTAAAACATTTAAATCCCATTTCTTTAAATAATGCAATGTCTTCTTTATATCTATGATAAAAGTCAATTGCTTCATGATTAGGATAGTATTCTCCTTCAAGAATACTATCTCTAATATTTCTTTGTTTGCCGTGTCCACCTACTGTCATCATATCTGATACATTAGGACCTTTGCCACCTTCATTCCAACCACCTTCTACTTGGTGAGCTGCAACTGCACCACCCCATAAAAAGTCTTTATTCATTATTCATCCGCTCCTGCTTTTGTATTTGCCATAACGAATGGTAAATAGATAAGTGTACTGACTCCAACACATACAAATCCAATAACTAATGATAAGAATGATGTTGCTCCTGAACCTAAGAATGGAATCAAGAAGCCTGGTGTTGTCCAAGCAACACTATAAGCTACCGGTGGTATAATTTCAAACACAGCAACACATAGCCAACCTATAATATTACATACAACAGGTGCTAAAACAAATGGAATAACAAACATTGGGTTCATAACTATTGGTAAACCAAAGATAATTGGTTCATTGATATTGAATAAACCTGGTGCCAATGACATCTTACAGATTTCATATTGAGCTTTGTTTTTCTTACCAACAATTAATACTGCAATAATTAAACCTAAAGTTGCTCCTGAACCTCCTGTATTACCAAACGCATCATTAATAGAACCCCAGTTTACTGGATATGGACATCCCCAAGCTGTTCCTTGAGCAACAGTCCAATTCAAGTTTTCTAAACCTTGTTCTGTAAAGATAATAGATCTTAATGCATTTAATGTATTTGGTCCATGGATACCTAATACCCATAATAATTGTTGTACAACAACAAATACAAGTATAGTTCCCATAGAGCTTCCAAGTGATGTTAATGGTGCTTGAATAGCATTATAAATTAAGACTTGAATACCATCAGCAGTCATTAATGAGAAAACCCAACTTAATAATCCCATTAAAGCTAATACAATCATAATAGGGAATAACAAGTTGAAAGAACGAGATACTGCAGGCGGTACCATATCTGGCATCTTAATTCTTAATTTTTGATTGTTTCCTAAACGTACTAAAAGTTCAGCTGTAATTAAACCAAAGATTAACGCTACGAATAAACCTTGAGCTCCAAAATATGTACTTGTTAAACCTGTACCACCATCAACAAATTCCTTTGCCCCTGGATATAAAATGAAATATGCAGATAAAGAAGTAATACCAGCTAAAGTCTTATCTCCTTTTAAATGCCCTGCTAGTTCATAAGCAGTTAAAAATGCAATTAAAATCGCCATAATATTTGTTGTCCCATTGACAACAGAATTAAGTATTGCTTGATAATCAGTCAAGTTAGGAATCAAATCCCCTAAATGAAATAAACTTGCAACAAATCCTTCTGGTGATAAAAATACATTATTAATTAACACAACCATAGATCCAGCCATAGTTAGTGGGAACACTAATGTAAAAGCATCACGAACAGAAGCAACATGTCTTTGTGCATTGATTTTTGCAGCAATAGGAACCAACAAACGTTCCATAGTTGCTTGTATTTTGTCCATGTTTTTCTCTCCTTCCATATTGTTTGTTTGGCCAAACTCTAGAAAGCGTTTTCTAGATTACGCATCTAGAATAACATCAAAAATACTCATTGTAAACAATACGAGGAGCTTTATAAACAAGGCTTAACATTTGTTTCTTGTTATGTAAAAATAACATTTTGTTACTTTATAGATAATCTTGCAAGATGTTCTAATATACTTATTGTTGGTAGTTGGCTTGTCATATCAATTTGGTCATGATAATCTCTTGAAATATAATAAGGGATGACAACATCTCCCAACTTACCTAAAGTAGAATTTTCAATTGTCGTAATCACAATAATCTGATTATGTCTTTCTTTACAAGCTGAAACAAGTCTAACCAGTTCAGGTGTTTCACCAGAGATTGATAAGACAACCAAAGCATTATTTTCAGGAAAAGCATTCACTCTTAAAAAAGGATCACTAATTGAACAAGCAAATCTTCCCACACTTGAAAAAAGTCTTGCTCCATATTGAGCAATAATTCCTGAATTCCCTATTCCTATAAAGAAGACATTTTCTTTCTGTGATAAAAGTTCAATAGCTTGATTCATTCTTTCTTTATAAAATGGAGTATTCAACTTCATTAAACATTGGATTATCTCATCAAAATCATAATCTGTATAAATTCGTGTACTTTGTCTTGTACTCATTTTCATATGATATTTGAGTTCTTTAAAGCTTTCAAAACCACATTTTTTGGTAAAACTTAATACAACTGTTGTCGAACATTGATTTTCTTTTGCGATGGCACGCATAGACATATAGGGAAATTCTAAAGCATGTTCTAGTATATAATTATATATTTTTAGTTCTTTGTTGTTTAAAGTCTGTACAATTTCACTATCGATAAACATCTAACCACCTCTTTGTTGTATTTTATCATAGATATAAGAATATGTAATCTTTATTTTATAGAAGAATGACCACAAGAAAAAGGACATCTCTGTCCTTAAACATTCCATTCTAATAATTTACCTAAAAATGATTGGAGTTGTGGTGTTTGTGGATGATTAAATACTTGGTCACTATGACCATATTCTAATATTTTTCCATCACAAAGAAATGCCACTTTCTCACAGGCATGTCTTGCAAATCCCATTTCATGAGTCACAATAACAAAGTCCATTCCCTCATCCTTCAATTCATTAATAATATCTAAAACTTCCGTTGTATATTCAGGATCTAAAGCGCTTGTTGGCTCATCTAACAACAATATTTGAGGTCTAGGTGCAATTGCACGTGCAATAGCAATACGTTGTTGTTGGCCACCTGATAAAGCCGAAGGTCTTTTATGTGCTTCTTCGTCAAGTCCAAATCTTTTTAAAAGCTCATCTGCTCTTTGATTGGCTTGTTCTTGACTATAGTGATGAACCTTGATAAGTGGTAACGTGATGTTTTCTTTTGCACTGAGATGTGAAAACAAACCACTATTTTGAAAGACATATCCAATATTTTTTCTAAATGATGGAAGCTGTTCTTCTGTACTAGGAACAAGTTGTTCATTAATAAAGATATTTCCTGAAGATGCAGGAATTAAGCCTCCCATCATTCTAAGTAATGTAGATTTTCCTCCGCCCGATGGTCCAATAATCGCAAGTGTATGAATATCATCCGAAAAATCAATATGATCTATAATTGTCTTTTCTTCATATTGCTTAAGTAGATTTTGTATGCTAATTTTCATAATTGAACTTCCTTTCTAAGAACTGACTTACAAAAGAAATTGGTAATGTCAAACATAGATAGAGAAAACCTAAGAATAAATAACATTCAAAAAGTTTAAAATTAGACGCACTAATCTCTCTCATTGTTTGTGTTAATTCTATAACAGATATCATTGACAATAAAGATGAATCCTTAATAATAGAGGCAAATTGTCCTGTTAAAGCCGGCAAGGTTCTTGTAATTAACTGTGGGAGAATAACATATCTTACAGTTTGATAATGATTAAACCCCACAGCCTTTGCTGCCTCCAATTGACTATCATCAATAGACAAGAAACTTCCTCTAATGATTTCAGCAATATAGGCTCCTTCAAATACCGAAAGAATAACAACTCCTGCTAGAAATCGACTTTCAACACCCCATGCTGTCGCAATAATATAGAAGAATAAATAAATTTGCATAATCAGTGGAGTTCCTCTGATAAACTTCACATATATATGACATAAATATTTAATAAATAAAATACGTGAATTTTGTCCTATAGCACTTAGTATTCCTATAATTAAACTTAGTATTAAACTGACAACACTTAATGCTATTGTCATTAAAAAGCCATCTAATATACGAACATGAAACTCCTGAATAAATGAAAAATCAAATGTGACACCTATTGTATTTAAAGATAACCAGAATATACCTATTATCACAAAACATACAATAATTGTATTAAGAATCAATTTTAATAAATAATTCCCTTTATGATTATCTATAAAAAGATCTTTCAAATGTACCACCCCTCTTATAAATCAAAGAACCAAGTGAATCCTAATTTTTTAAAATCTTCTTTTTCCTTTGATAAATATTTATCAGATAATTTATCAAATCCTCCATCTTTTTGATATTGAGTGATAAATTCATCTAATTGTTTCTTTAATTCTGTATTTCCTTTCTTCACAGCTATTCCCCATTGATCAGCTTCTTGGAATGGGATAAATATAGCTTTTGTAGTCTCTTGATTATTCATATGATTACGATAGATTGTTAATTGATCATAGATAAATCCATCTGCTTTTCCTTGTGTGACTTCTGTTACACAAGCACTTTCATCTGGTAAAGCCACTATATTGGCTTTTGTAAGATGTTCCTTAGCATATAAATATCCCGTTGAACCAGTTTTCACGGCTAAAGTCATACCTTCTTTATTTAAATCGTCTACGGATTCAACATTTGAATCTTTGTTTGATAAAACTGCTAACATCGCATTCGCATAAGGTATAGAAAAATCAACAGTCTCTTTTCTTTCATCCGTAATAGTCATAGATGACATGACCATATCTACTTTTCCTGTTTGAAGTGATGGAATCAATCCATCCCATGAGACATTTTCTATTCGAATATCTTTTCCAATATATTCTCCAAAGTCTTTCATAAAATCAGCACTTATCCCTGTAGGATTTCCTGCTTCATCTTTTGTTTCAAAAGGTGGATAAGCAAGTTCCATACCTACAGTTAATGTTTCTTTTTGAGATGATTGACTACATCCCATTAAAACAGTTGAACATAAAGTCAAAGATAATAATAATGTTGTTAATTTCTTCATATAATTACTCCCTTTCCCATATTGGTAGTGTCAAAAATAGTTAGTTTATTTTATACATAAATTAACTAAAAACCTCATTCTACCTTGGTTTTATTTATATTTTGATTAACTCTCCCTGGAATTAATCTATAAACTTNNCCAAGCAAATGGAACATACTGCTAGATGAAGCGCTGAATTACTACATAGAATCAACTATGGAATTCTAGTTATGAAAAAATTCATTTTTTCATAACTTATTTGACACTACCCCCATATTTTAACATGTATCGTATCTCCGGGTTGTTTATTTATTTTCGCACGTATATCTTTACGTATACCTATGATATGTCCTGGTGTTTTCATACGAATGAGACTTCCATCATAAGGCTCATTATCAAATAAGGCATGAACTTTGACACGTCCTTTGCCAAATTCACTTTTAACATCATATGGAAATTCTATATATGCACCATCTATATCAGGCACTTTTAAAATGACTGCATCAAATTCATATACTTTTGTATTCATAAATCCTCCTAACAGTCTTATTCTAACATAAATCGATTCATATTTTAATGAATATGACATAGAATATTTTCATATCTATTATACCAACTTCCCACATATTAAAAAGTAGGCACTTTTGAGTAACTAAGTTTCTCTTATAAAACACTCTTTATACACCTCAGCCAAATAAAATACCACCTTGTCTTATATCCTTATAAAAAGTATAATATCAAAGACTATATCTCTAAGAAAATAAATAATGAAAACAACTAAGGAGGACAATATATGATAATCCGTCAAGCTACAGTAGAAGACTTAGCACAAATTACAGAAATAGGTACACAATGTTATTCAGTAAATGAAGCCTTAACAAAAGAAGAATATTTAAATAGACTCATGGTATATCCAAATCATTTCTGGATTTTAGAAGAAGGTAACGAAATCCTAGCATTTATAAACGGTCCTGTCACTCATATCGATCATATTACTGATGAGATGTTTCATCAACCTGCCCTACATCAAGAAACTGGTGCATGGCAAGCCATCCTTGGTGTCAATACTTCACCAAAATATCAAAAGAAGGGATATGCCTCTCTTATAATGAAACAGGTAATTAAGGATGCCAAGACACAGGGAAGAAAAGGTTGCGTATTGACATGCAAGAAAGAACTTATTGGCTATTATGAGAAGTTTGGATTTCAGAATCGAGGAAAATCTCAATCTGCCCTTGCCAATCAGATCTGGTATGACATGATTTTGCGTTTCTAATAAAATGAAAGCATACCTATGACATAACAAAAAGAGGGAAATTTTGAGTGCCCTCTTTTATATTATCGATTATTCATCTCCAAAAGAAATACCTAATAATTTTGCACTTTGAACAGTATCACCATTAATATCAACATACTTTAACAAGCCTGCACTCTTTTCTAATGGAATTGAAGTG
This sequence comes from Erysipelotrichaceae bacterium UBA3379, assembly GCA_002359025.1. Taxonomy (GTDB): domain Bacteria; phylum Bacillota_I; class Bacilli_A; order Erysipelotrichales; family Coprobacillaceae; genus UBA3379. Next base: position 61,156 of record DEPZ01000003.1, read on the forward strand.
ACCTTTTGACCTTGTAAAACAACCAACTTACCAAACTCATTATTCATAATAAGCTTTGCTCCTTCCACACCAAAAAGAGTTGCCATTTGCTTATCATATGCACAAGGACTTCCTCCTCTTTGCGCATGTCCAGCACAAGATACACGAATTTCTTGTTGTACATAGTGTTTTAATTTATCAGCAATTTCATAAACAACGGAATGTCCGTCTCTTGATGCAACTTTCAACTTATAGCTTTTTTTAGGAAGATTTGAGTCTTCTAATGATAAAGCTCCTTCTGCACAAGCTATGACTGTGTATTTTTTACCTTTGGCTTGATTTTTTTCAATCACTTTTACAATATTTTCAATTTGATAAGGAATTTCAGGTATTAAAATCATATCCACACCTGCGCTTATCCCCGCTGATAAACAGATATGTCCGACTTTATGTCCCATGATTTCTACAATAAACACACGACTGTGACTACATGCTGTGGTTTTTATTTCTTCTAAATATCTTGTTGCGATATCAATTGCAGATTGATATCCAAAGGTATAATCTGTACCCCATGTATCATTATCAATTGTTTTAGGCAGTCCAATCACATTGAGTCCTTCTTCTTTTAACATATTAGCTGACTTTAAAGAACCATTGCCACCTAACACAACAAGACAATCTAATTTTAGTTTATGATATGTATCCACCATGGCTTTGACTTTATCAAAGCCATTTTCAATAACTCTCATCTTTTTAAAGGGACAACGTGATGATCCTAGAATTGTACCCCCTAAAGATAAGATATCTTGAAAATCTTGAGGTTTCATGATTTGATAGTTTTCATACATGAGTCCTTTATACCCATCTAAAAAACCAATAATTTCTATATCTTCTTTATTTTTATAGAGAGTTAATGCCAAACCTCTCATCGTTGCATTTAAAGCTTGGCAATCTCCTCCACTTGTTAACATTCCAATGCGCATATCCATCCTCCTTATAATGTCAATTTTTTAAAGAAATATTCCTGACTATTTATAGATGGCTGTTTATTTTTAATTCTCTTATAACTTCCATCACTTAATAATTGACATGCTTTTACATTATCTTTCAACATAATATCAAACATCGATAAGATTGTCTTCTTAACTTTCTGATCTAAAATTGGCGCAGCAACTTCTACACGCTTTTCTAAATTTCTTGTCATAAGATCAGCTGAAGAAATATAAACTTTAGGATTTTCTTTACCAAAAATATAAATACGAGAATGTTCCAAATATCTACCAACAATAGAAACAACATTAATATTTTCTGTATATCCTTCAACTCCAGGAATAATACAACATATTCCCCTTACAATCATATCAATCTTAACTCCTGCTTGGCTTGCTTCAATAAGCTTTTCAATCATTTCTTTACTTGTTACAGAATTACATTTAAAACCTACATAGGCTTCTTTGCCTTCTTTAGCCAAGGCAATTTGTTCATCAATAAAATCGCATATCTTACTCATCATACAATGAGGAGCAACCATTAATAAATCTGATTGATTTTCAGTCTCACCTAAACTCAAATGATTAAATACTCTATTAATTTCTTCACCAATATCTCTATTTCCTGTCATTAATGATAAGTCAGTATATAATTTTGCAGTATTTTCATTATAGTTACCTGTACCAACTTGTGAAATATATTGAACACCTTGACTATTTTTATAAGTAATCAAACACAATTTAGAATGCACCTTCAAACCGTCTAAGCCATAAATCACACGACAACCTGATGCTTCTAATCTCTTAGACCAATCAATATTATTCTCTTCATCAAATCTTGCACGCAATTCAACCAATACAACGACTTCTTTTCCATTTTCAGCCGCTTTGATCAATGATTTTACAATCTTAGAGTTAGTAGCAACTCTATATAAAGTCATTTTAATATTGACAACTTGAGGATCTTCACTGGCTTCATTTAATAATCTTAAAAATGGTGACATAGATTCAAATGGATAAGCCAACAAGATATCATGTTTTGCAATTTGTTTAATCATCGGAACTCTATTTTCAACCATCGGACTATTTCTAGCTTCTAGCTTTTTATAGAACATTTCCGGATGAAATATACGTAATCTATCTCTCAATTCACTAATAAACGATAAATCCAAAGGTGCTGTTGATACAAAGACTTGATTCTTATTTAAATTCAAGAAATTCATCAACATAAGAATTTCTACTTCTTCTAGACCTGGTGACATTTCTAAACGAATTGGAGAAAGTTTTCGTCTTTGTTTAATTAATGTTTCCATCATCTCACGATAATCTTCATGTCCTTCTAATGAATGATCATCTTCATCAATATCTGCACTTCTTGTAACTCTAATAAATGCTTTATTTTTAATTGTATATTTTGCATATAGCTTAGAAACATGATGCAAGATGACTTCTTCAGCTAAGACAAATTGTCCTGGTAAACTTGGTATATTCAATAATCTTTCATCCATAGCATTACCACATGATACAATACCCATTTTTCTTTTTCCTTTTTTAGACTCTAATTCTACAATAATGTATATTTCTTTATTATTTAAAAAAGGAAAGGGTTGTCTTTTAGAAACAACTTGTGGAGATATAAGAGGTAATAATTCTCTTTCAAAATATCTAGAAAAATACTTTTTATCTTCTTTAGATAATTGTGAAACTTTCTTAAGACCCCAACCTTGTTTTTCTAACTCATTCATAATATATTCATAGATGCGATCTTTTTTTCTGTTTAAATAATTTATTCTTTTTAAGCAAGCTTTGACTTGTTCTTCACCTGTCATACCTGTTTTATTGTCTTTAGATGAAGGATAGAATAACATTTGATCATATAATGATCCAATACGTACCATAAAAAATTCATCCATATTAGATTGAAATATCGATACAAAACTTAATTGTTCTCCGATTGGTACTTTACTATCCTTTGCTTGCAGTAAGACCCTATCATTGAATTTCAGCCATGATAATTCCCTATTTTCTTTACAACCTTTCATTGTAATCCTCCTTTTATTCTTTTTCATATTATACTGCAATTTTTATTTTAGAACTATCTTTTCTTGTTATTTTTATGTAAAACAAAAAAAGTATAGCTATCTTGCTATACTTGAGCGTTAATTTCTTGAATAATATCCTGACCACCTTGACTCTTCCATTCCTTAACAAAATCATCAAATTCATCTAAATCTCTTTCTCCCATAATAAATTCTATATAAGCCTCATTTTCCATTTGTTTTAATTTCCACCATGTTTTATTCATTGTTTTTGTTTTTCCATAGAATAAAGATCTTTTTTCAATAACATTATTTGTATTAAATAAAGAAGGTGCTTCAATACGTGAGGCATATGCTGCCCAGTCTTCTGCAGTACTATTTGTCTGCGTATCTAAATAGTCTAAGCATGCTTTGGCATAGGCTCCATCTAAGATAGGAACTTCATCGATTGTTTTCTTTGATTGAATGACATCTAAAATATTTTGATGACTTTGGATTAAGGCATTGGCATAATCAACATTAATAGAAAGTGGTCTTGATGTAGGATCGACATTATTTCTTTCATAGTTATTGATTTCATTAGCAGATGTATCTGTGTATCTGAGGTAGTCAAATTGAACACTGATCATCTTAAAAATAATTTCCGGATATTCATAGCCTTTTCTTACAACAATATATTTTGTTGAAGGAGCTTGTGAATAATAGATCGTCTCTCCATTCTCTTCTGTTGGTAATAAATAACATTTCCAAGATGCATTCTCATCTTGTTTTAATGCATCTACCAAAGGATTATTACTGGCCCACCAAGGACCAAAAAAAGATCCACAACGTCCTTCAACTATTTCATCTACAATATTATTTGTTGTACGCAAAATAAAATCTTTATCAATAATTCCTTCTTCATATAACTCATGAATATGTTCTAGAGCCTGTTTAGCTTGCTTTGTGATACTCCCATAAACAAGATTATTATTTTTATCTTTATACCATTGTTTAGGATAAGCTCCATAATATGCAAAAATAGGATCTAATAAATATTCAGAACTATAAGCTGATTCACCGACAATATCTGTACTTAAAACCAGTCCTGTTGTTTGTCCTTCGTTTTGACCAGGATTTTTTGTTATAAACTCTTTAACAATATGTTCCACATCTGATAAAGTCTTAGGTTCTTGCAATCCTAATTTATCCATCCAATCTTTTCTTAGCCAAATCAAATTCGGCCCATTAGAAATATTTGTTTCAGGTAGCGCCATAATCTTATCATCAAAAGTCACAAGATCCATAAGTGTATCCCCATAGCTTTCATATATATCTTTAATACGTTGTGTTGTACATTCCTTATATGCTGTTGTTAAGTCTTCAATCATATCATTTTCTACTAAATATTGAAGATCATCATAATCTTGTACAATCATAATATCTGGTAAATCTTTAGACGATATATACATATCAATACTATTTTCATATTCTTGATCTTTTGCTTCAATAATATTTATATTTTGAATATTTAATTTTTCTTTTAGATATCTTGTGACTGCATTGTTTTCATAAGTATGACCACTTGGCATATTGTTTAATCCTGTAAGTTTCGCAAGCTTATATTCAATCAGTTCTCCATAAGGTTCATATGGTGAATGACTCGCAAGTTCATTTTGCTTTTGAATAGCCACATCATCCTCGCGACTTGTTTGTAACTCCAATGAACATCCCTGAAGTAATAGACTCAACCCCAATAATGTACAAATCCATCTTTTTTTCATGTTTTACCCCTTTACTGCACCAGACATTCCTTCGGCATAATATTTTTGCATGTATATAAATAATATCGCAATTGGAATAGAAACGCAAACTGCGGCAGCTGCAAATCTTGTATACCAGGCATCAATCATTGTATATTCTAGCATTTTCCACATACCGATAGCGACTGTAAACTGGCTGGCATCAGCACGACAAATGACTTTTGCAAAAATGAAATCAATCCATGGTGCTAAAAAGGCCGATAAAGCTGTATAGACTATAATAGGCTTACTTAATGGAATAGTAATTTTGGTAAAAACTTGCCATTTTGTTGCTCCATCAATATACGCAGCTTCATCTAGTGCACGTGGGACTGTATCAAAGAAGCCTTTTGCTATATAAAATCCAGTTCCACTACCCGCACTATACACAAGTATTAATGCAACTTTAATCATAACACCTTCAGACAAACCTAAAGCTTGTAAGATATAATAGACTGCAATCATTGACATAAATCCTGGGAATAATCCTAAAATCATAGCAATATTCATCATTGGTTTACGCATCTTGAAACGAAGTCTTGATGTACAATATGCAACTGACAAGACAAAGAAACAAGAAATAATACATGAAAAGATAGCAATAATCAATGTATTTGTGAACATACGTGGAAAGTTGAGAACCGTCGTATCTGTAAACAATTGAATAAAATTATCAAATGTGTATGATTGAGGGAAAAATGTTGTCGTATATGATCCTCTTTCTCCCCTAAAACTTGTAAGTACTACCCATAAGATGGGAAGTAGCCAAATAACAGCTAGAATAGATAAACCTACATGAACAATAATATTTTGTATCTTTCTTTTTTGACTATATGATTTCATTACATGAATCCCTCCTCATCTTTATATGATGTACTATTTCTATAAGTGACTAATGAAACAATCGCTAAAACAACAAATGTTAAAATCCCTATAACTGCTCCTATATTGAAATATTGTTTATCAACAGTTAATTTATAAAGCCATGTCACTAATAAATCCGTTTTACCTGCTGTCATACCTACCGGTACCGGTGCTCCACCAGACAATAAATAAATAACATTAAAGTTATTGATATTCCCCATAAAAGTTGTAATCAAATAAGGTGTTGTCACAAATAACATATACGGCAATGTAATCTTAAAGAAGATTGTTACAGCATTTGCTCCATCAACTTTTGCTGATTCATATAATTCACTAGGAATATTTTGTAATATCCCTGTCACTTGTAACATTGTAAAAGGAATACCAACCCATAAGTTAATGACAATCACAGTTGCTCTAGCCCATGTTGGATCAGTAAAGAAAGGCAATGAAGATGTTGCAGAAATCCAACCTAAATTTCTAAGCAGAATATTGACTGCCCCTTCTGGTTGTAACATTGTTCTCATAATCAATAGAGATACAAACTGAGGAACAGCAATAGATAAGATAAAACAAAATCTCCAAAATGATTTCCAATGTGTATCTTTACGATTAATCACCATAGCTAAAATCATACCTAATATATAATTCAATATCGTTGCTAAAACTGCCCATACAAGTGTCCATCCTAATACTGACCAGAATTGTTTCCCTATTACGCTTTCAAAGTTCAAAACTTCTACAAAATTCTTAAGACCAACCCAATCAAAAAGAATTAAATGTTGATCAACTTTGCTATAATTGGTAAAAGCCATAGCCATCATAAAAACCAAAGGTAGAATAGTAAAAACCAATACGCCTAGTACCGGACCAGTTAATAAGAGTTTATAAAGATTCCCATCACATAATTCATAAAGATCATCTTTAAAAGTAGGTACCTTTTTCCCTTGTTCCATTAAGCATTGTGCTTTATAAGCACTTTTGATTTGACTACAATAAAATACTATGAATCCTATTGTAATAAAGATGGTAGCTATACCAAATAAAAGTATCAATAAGGAATTATCACCAGCACTATATTCATAGATACCTTTTGCTTCATTCCATACTTCTCCTTGGGTCACTGACCCAAGTCCTGGTAATGCTATTAAAGTAGATATACCATTTGTAAGCATATAAATGATATAAATAAGTTGTAATAAAAGAAATAAGCATCCTTTTATCACTTGTTTTTGTAAGATATTTCCCATTCCCATGATAAAGAATGATGATTTGGTTTTGATATTTCCTTTTCTTAATGCATTTTCTAATGTATAAGGTGAAGAAAATAAGTTATTTTTCTTTTTCATACTTCCTCCTTAAAAGAGCCCTAAGGAAGAACCCTTAGGACTCATAACAATTAATTTTGAGAGTTCAATTGTTTCACATAGCTGTCTAGTTTTTCTTTTGCATTGGCTTTTGTGATATCTTTATTAATAAGTGCTTTTCCAAAGACATCAGCTGCTTCCCAATATGGTGCCATTTCAGCCAAAGTTGGTTGAATAATTGAAGTATTATCAACTGTATCATTTTGTGCTTGAATCAAGACATCTTTAGCAATTGTTTCATCTTGTAATAATTGAGTATTACATGGAATAACGCTTCTTAATTCATAATGTTTTCTTTGCGCTTCTTCACTTCCCAAATATTTAGCAAGAGCAACAGCAACTTCTTGATCTTTTGCATTTGGATTGACACCTACAGCTTTAGATCCAGCAAATGATTTCATTTGCACATCTTGTCCACCAATATGAGCAGTTGGTAATTGTGCAGCTCCAAAATTGTCTCCTAAGATTTTCTTCACTTCAGCATAATCCCAGCTTCCTGAAAAATATGCTTTCACTTTACCAGATCTTAAATGAGCTAATCCAGCACCATCAGCATCATTTACAAAATTTGGATTTGCAACAAGATCCACCATATATTCAACAGCTGCTAAACCTTTGTCTCCACCAAAATCAATACCTTGAGAAGCATCAGTTCCATCACCGAACATTGTTCCACCATTTGCTAAGAAGAATGCTCCATTATACCAAGCAGTTGTCATAGGGAAAGCGACTTTTCCTTTTTCTAACATTTTATCTAAGCTCTTAATGTCTTCATCATTAAATACTGATTTATCATAATACATAAACCATGTATTTGAAGTAAATGGAACACCATAGATATCTCCATCAACTGTTACTGAATTCACCATAGCTTCGCTATTTGTTTCTTTAATTTCTTTTGCAGTATCTCCACCTAATTTAGCAATTGCATTTGCATCTTTTAATGCACCAATTTGGTCATTTGAAAACAAGTAAACATCAGCAGAGTTTTTTGGATCTTGTGGAATTGTTGTTCCCACATCTCCTTCACTACATGTTCCATACTTGAATGTAATGTTCCAGTTTTCATGTTCTTTACTAAACTGTTCACACATCGTTTTTAACCAGTTTCCTTGATTAGAATCTTGGTCCTCAGCAGGGGCCCATACTGTTAGGGTTACATCTTTCTTTTCCTCTGTGGCAGTTTGTTGCCCACATCCTGTAAGAGGTAACACCATTGCGGCTGCTAAAGTCACAGCCAACATTTTTTTCATTTTCATTTTATTCCTCCTCAATAATTCTTTATATATTCATTATAAGTTCATATATGAGGAAGGTATATATAAGGAATTTATGATAGATATCAATTTTCTTAACCTTTGTAAACTATTTCAGGAATTTTTACAGTAATGATTGTTCCTTGATTGATAACGCTTTCGATATGCAGTCCATATTCTTGTCCATAGTATAATTGAATACGTTCATGTACATTTTTCATACCATATCCCTTGGAATTTTGCGATAACATCAAAGCCATTGTTTCTTGATCCATACCAACACCATTATCTTCTATCATAATATAAACAATCCCATCATTTAAAGATGCATAAACTTTGATCAATCCACGTCTTGAACCATCTAATAAATCAATACCATGCTTGATACTATTTTCTACGATGGGTTGCAAAATTAAATTTAATGTCTCGCAAGATAAAATATTTTCATCCACTTCACATTCAAAATCAAATAAATAATCATGCATCATCAATTGAATATCCATATAGGCTTTCATATTATTGATTTCATCTTTTATCGTACATGTGTTTTTTCCTTTATTTAATGAAGTGCGATAAAAAGATGATAAAGCCAAAGTAATCTTAGAAATATCATTTTCTCCAACTTCTAATGCTTTAAAATTAATCATTGATAAAGTATTGTATAAAAAATGAGGATTAATTTGTTGTTGAAGTGCACGCATTTCATATTCTTTTTGAATCAGTTTTTCAATGTAGACTTCTTGAATCAAACGGCGTATTCTCATCACCATCTTTTGGAATCCTTCAATCAAACTGCCTATCTCATCTTTATATTCATTTTGTAGATTCACTTCTAGTTCCCCTTTTTCAACTCTTTTCATATGATTCATGAGTTGTTCAATACGTCCAACGATAAGACGCGATGTAGAAACCAACGCTATACAAGTTAAAATCATAGATAATACAATTGCTATAACAATAATAATTGTTAATAATGTAAGTCTTTTTGTATGTGTCATACTCAAACGATAAAAGCAAATACTCCATCCTGTTTCTTCGCTTGTATATTGAATAAAATTTTTATTTTCTGTTTTTTCTAATTGAGAAAGTTCTTCTAATGTCATAGACTTTTCTTTTTCATGACGATGTTCTTCGTATAGAAGAGTCTGATTGTTTTGTAAAACAAAAAGATCATAATCACTAAACTCTCCTAGACTATAGGATTGAAAAATATCTTGATAGTCTATTTCAATATATAATATTCCTTCTACACCTTGACGATCTAACATAGGCATTTTTCTTACTGAATATGCTATTTGATTATCTTTATCAACATACCATTGTATTTGTGATGAAAGAGATGCCTTTTCATACCATTCTTGATCTTTTATTGTATCTATAGGAGCGATTATTGTATCATGTTTGATATCGTGATTATCTGTATAAATAGTGATTCTTTTGACATCATTATGAAAGTATTTGATAGAGTTTATAGAAGGATCAATCACTTTTGTTATTTGTTGATATAAGTCATATGTATCTTCGTATTGATAAGTAAGGGTATTAGATATGACTTGATTAAAAGATAAATAATCAGATAAACTATTATAAATTTTAATATTATTATCTAGAGATTGTGTTGCTTGAGTGACATAGTTTAAAGAGCTCATATATTCTTCTTCTATAATCAAATTTCTTACATGAATATAAAAAACAACTCCTAATATAAAAAAAGGTAAAAAGCCGATACATAAATAAATCAGCATCAGCTTATATCGCATCTTCATATTTCCCAAAATAATCTTTATTTTTTTCATGCTATTCACCTTGACTTCTAAATTTCTGTGGGCTAATTCCAAAATATTCTCTAAAACTTTGACAGAAATATGAAACATTCTGATATCCTACCGCAACAGATATCGTCACAATCTTTTCATAAGAATTTTCTAACATATCTTTTGCTTTTTCCATTCTGACTCTTTTAATAAATTTACTGAGATTTTCACCTGTTTCCTTTTTAAAAATATGACTTAAATAACTTGGTGCTAGGCATACATAATCAGCTAACTGATCAACACTTAAATCTAAATTATAATAACTATAAATATATTTCTTTACAGCTTCTATTTCCTTATGGACAAAGTTTTCCTGTCGATTATAAACCTGTTCTAATTCATCTATCAATTCCAATAATATTGTAAAAAGAGCTTTTGTTTGATGACAGTGATAGAAGCGTGAAAGTTGTAAATCGACATCATATTGGCTTGTTTTCACCAATATTTGATGTATATTTTTTAAAAGAGAACTTAATAAAAACTTTAAATAGTCAATGGAATAATTTTCATTTTGGCAATATATTTCTTGTAAAAGATAGAAATCATTTTTGAATGCATTCATATCTTTTAGTTTTATGCTCTGATCCATCCGTGATATAATTTCTTCTACATTTTTCGTTTCTATATTCTTTAATATATCATCATGTTTATAAAGTTGAATCTGTGGATGAAGATAGCGACTTTCCATTAAATCCTCTAACATTAATTCGATTTCATAGATTTGAGAAATGTCTTCTATTCTTTTAGATATTGCTATATAACATCTACGATTATAGATAATCGATATATTTTGGATAATCTGCTTTGCGATAACTTGTAGTTTGTTTTCATGATCTTCATGAAAGAATAGAAGGCTTTGTTGTAGGTTTAAGTTCAAGTAATCATACTCTATTGGAATAACTTTATTTAATTGATCAACAATATCAAATGTTTCACCAAAAAAGTTATGTGAAAATTCTAATAAAAAGATTCTTCTATAAGGTTGAATAAAATCCTTAAGCGAATGGTTAAGTTTCTTTTCTATTTGATGTAAAGAACTCCCATTAACCAAAGAATAAAGAATATGTTCCTTAAGTAAAAACATATGTCTTTGCATATTTTGTAATTGTTTTTGCTCAGTAATATAATCTTGAACAATACTTTCCATAGACATCATAAATTCACTTGGATCAATAGGTTTTAAAATATATTCAGAAACACCCATTTTCATAGCGCTTTTTGCATATTCAAAATCACTATACCCACTTAATATAACAATCTTAATATGCAAGTTTAGTTTTTTGACTTCCCTAATTAAGTCAATACCATCCATAAAAGGCATTTTTATATCTGTTAATAAAAATTGTATATCATGATTTTTTATATAATCTAATGCCATTTTTCCATTATGAGCTTCTGCAATCTCAAAATCTATAGAAGACTTTCTTAGCAAAAACGAGATGCCATCTCTTCCAATTTTTTCATCGTCTACTACCAAAACTCGATACATATCTCTTCCCCACTTTAAACAATATTGATTTTACTTCCATGTCGTTGTTTAAATGCATTTAATAATTCTTCGTTTGCTTGAATACAAATACATAATTCTTTATTTTGTGTTTGAATAATCAAAGAGTATATATCTTGATTATCCATACAATATCTCTTTGTTTTTATTTTTCTTTGTATATCTTGATTTGTTAATAATTTCAATCTTGTTAAATCAATCGTACATAGTTTTTTTCTTTTACATTTATGAATAATCTTATAGATACAAAGTTCATCATTATATAAAATATACTCATATTCCAAGTCCATATGTCTATGATAATAATACGATATAACCATCATCAAAAAACTTATAGACATAAATATTGGAAAAAACACACTATAAATTAATAATAATACTGATAATGCTATAAAGATATTTCTTATTATCTTTTTATAAATAGGTACCAAAATATCAAAGCTATACTCTACATATACATCATTCATGTTTATCACCATACTCTATTTTAAAACATAATGATAAGAAAAACATGTTGTTTTTTTTAGATTCATATCAATTTTATTATATTGGTTATATTTTCATACAAAAAACATAAATTTTCAATATCTTTCATAAAATATCTATATTTTTTTCATAATTTTAGCATGTTAGAATGAAACACAAGGAGGAAATAGATATGGCAAATTTAGTGTTAAAAAATATAAACAAAATATATCCTAATGGTTTTCATGCAGTCAAGGATTTTCAAATTGATATCGAAGATAAAGAATTTATTATCTTTGTAGGACCTTCAGGATGTGGAAAATCTACAGTTTTAAGAATGATTGCTGGTTTAGAAGATATCAGTTCTGGTGAGCTTTATATTGGAGATAAATTATGTAATGATGTCGAACCTAAAGATAGAGATATCGCAATGGTTTTTCAAAACTATGCTCTCTATCCTCATATGACAGTTGCCGAGAATATTGCTTTTGGACTAAAAATTAGAAAAGTCCCTCAAGAAGAAATTGATCAACTCGTTCAAGAAGTATCAAAACTACTAGGATTAGAGAAACTTTTAGATAGAAAACCTAAAGCATTATCAGGAGGTCAAAGACAACGTGTTGCAATGGGAAGAGCTATTGTAAGAAATCCCAAAGTTTTCTTAATGGATGAACCATTAAGTAACCTAGATGCTAAACTAAGAGTTCAAATGCGTGTTGTTATTTCTGAACTTTATCAAAAATTGCAAACAACTTTTATTTATGTAACACATGATCAAACTGAGGCAATGACACTTGGTACGAGAATTGTTGTTTTAAAAGAAGGTGTTATCCAACAAATCGATACTCCTCAAAATCTTTATAATCACCCTGCTAATTTATTTGTAGCAAGCTTTATAGGTTCACCACAAATGAACTTTATTGAAGCAAAAGTCACAATGTCTAAACAGGGTGTCTTATTAGAATTTGAAAATGGTATACAAGTTGTTGTAGATGAACATCATGAAAAGAAACTTATCAGCGGAAGATATATAGGTAAAACAATTATTGTTGGTATTCGTCCAGAGGATATTTATGATGAGAAAGACTTTATTGAATCCCATCCTGAAACAGCCTTCGAAGCTCATATAGATGTATTTGAAACATTAGGAGCAGAAGTTTATCTATATTTCAATTTTGCTAATCAAAAAGTCACTGCAAGAGTGAGTCCTAAAACTGCTGCTAAACAAGGACAAACACTACAACTTGCTTTTGATAAAGAAGCACTTCACTTATTTGACAAAGAAACAGAATTGCGTATATAAAAAATACAGTGTGTACTGTATTTTTTATTTTAATCACTATATTCTATAATAAAGCCCCTATGTGTAGGGGCTCATTTCATTGAAAGTATCTTTTTATAAACGATTTGTGTTTTTGAGAAGTTTTTGAATACGAGATATTTGTGAGCGATATGAATCAAGTTCAATTAATTTCCAACACCAATTAGGATCACCTTGAGTTCCTGGAAAGTTTAAACGTGTTGTTTCATCATAATCTAGAATATCTTGTAACATAACAATCGCTATTCTTGCCTTACAATCGAATGTTCTTTCTAAGACTTGTTGTGGTATTGTTCCTTGATAATTCCAACGTTTCATAATATTTTCGATACGTATTTTTTCATCTTCTCGAAGTGAATCATACCATCCAACTAAAGGAGAGTTATCATGGGTACCACTATAAGCTACACAATGTTCAGGAATAGCAAAATCTTCTTTTTCTTCATTTTCACCAAAAGAATATTGAATAATACGCATACCCAGCAAATGATAATGATCACGAAGTTGACCAACTTCTTCACGTAAATCGCCTAAGTCTTCAACGATTAAATTTAAATCAGGGAGTTGTCTATAAATTGAATCAAAAAAGTCATAACTTGGGCCTAAAATCCATTCACCATTTCTAGCTGTTTTTTCACCATATGGCACACGCCAATAAGTATCAAACGCTCTAAAATGATCAATTCTTAAAATATCAAATATAGCATTATTCCATTTTAATCGATCCACCCAGAATTTATAATCTGTCTTTTTCAAATAATCCCAATCATAAATTGGGTGATTCCACAATTGACCATCATCACTAAAATAATCTGGACTCGCTCCTGAAATATATTTCGGTGTATAGTCCTCATTAAGTAAAAAGCATTGTCTATGATGATAAACATCACTTGAATCTAATCCTACATAAATTGGCATATCACCCATAATAGATATATGATGACGATGAGCATATTCTTTTAGAAGGTAGAATTGTTTAATAAAGATAAATTGGATGAATTTTATATACTCTATCTCATCAGATAATTCTGTATAGTCTGGATGATCTTGATCTTGTTTTGACCAAGTTATCCAAAGAGTGTGATTGTTCTTATTATTTAATGCCATAAATTGAGCATAATCATCTAGCCAGTAAGCGTGTTTGAGAAATTCATGATATTCATTTAGGAAGATAGGATTGACTTTAAATTGATGATATGCTTTTTGAAGATATTGATGTTTATATTGACGCACTTTATCATATTGAATGTGATGATGTGAATATTCAAGAGGATCAATAGATTCTAATAGTCCCCACTTCAATAAAAGATCCAACGAGATATAGATTTCATCTCCTGCAAAAGAACTATAAGGTGTATATGGCGAGTTTTCATCACTAGATGGATTTAAAGGAAGGATTTGCCAGATACGAAAACCCGCCTGATGTGTGATATCTATAAAATCATATGCACACTGTCCTAAATCACCTATGCCATGGGGTCCAGGTAAACAGGAAATTGGAAGGAGTATTCCCGCTTGTCTATGATTTAAGTTTCCAAATGTCTTCATTGTATTGTTCAATTGTACGATCACTTGTAAAATATCCTGCTTTTGCTATATTGATCAGCATTTTTTGACCCCATGCTTCTTTATTTTCATAATCAGCAAATATTTTATCTTTTGTTTGAATATAATCTTTGAGATCCAATAATGTCATAAACCAATCTTTGGTTGTGATATCATCATAGAGTCTTTGTAATGCAATTTTATCTCCTATACTCAACATTTCATTTGAAATAAGGAAATCAACGATTTCTTTAATTTGAGAATCATTATTATAGAATTCTATAGGATCATAGTCATTATTCTTATAATGAGCAATCACTTCATCAGATTTTGCACCAAAGATATATATATTATCATCTCCAACCAAATCATGTATTTCTACATTAGCCCCATCATCAGTTCCTAATGTAATTGCTCCATTCAACATTAATTTCATGTTTCCAGTTCCACTTGCTTCTTTTGAAGCTAATGAAATTTGTTCTGAAATATCACAAGCTGGTATCAATTTTTGTGCAGCAGTGACATTATAATTTTCAACCATAATGACTTGTAAATATTGTGAAACATCTTTGTCTTGTTGAATAAGTTCTTGTAAGCATAGGATTGCATGAATAATATCTTTTGCAAGTATATATGCAGGAGCAGCTTTTGCGCCAAAAATGATGGAAATTGGTCGTGATGGTTTGATGCCAGATTTAATTTGTAGATATTTATAAATGATATAAAGAACATTCATTTGTTGTCGTTTGTATTCATGTAATCGTTTGATTTGTATGTCATAAATAGAATCAGGGTTTAATTCTATATTTTGGTGTTTTTTTAGATATTGACTTAATTGAACTTTCTTTTGATATTTAATGTCTTGTAATTGTTTAATGACTTCTTGATCATTGATATATGCTAAAAGTTTTTCTAAGTCATCAGCATGTGATTTATAACTTTCACCAATGAGTGAATCGATAAAAGCAGTTAATTCTTCATTACAATTTAACAGCCATCTTCTAAATGTAATTCCATTTGTTTTATTGTTAAATTTTTCTGGGTAAAGTTCATAAAAATCATGAAGTTCTACATCTTTTAAAATATCAGTATGAATGGCAGCAACACCATTTGTACTCATACTAAAATGAATATCCATATGTGCCATATGAACAAGTTGATTTTTATCAATAATTCGAACTTCTTCTTTATCACTTCTTTCACATGCTATAGCATCTAATGCCATAATAATTGGATAAAGATGAGGTACAACTTCTAACAAATAATGGACAGGCCATTTTTCTAAAGCTTCTGCAAGAATAGTATGATTTGTGTATGCACAAGTTAATGTCACTTCATCAATAGCTTGCTTTAATGTTAAACCTTCTTTCATTAATAGACGAATCATTTCAGGAATAATCAGTGATGGATGTGTATCATTGATTTGTATAGCAACATATTTGTGCAATTCTTTAACATTTTGTTTTTTCTCTTTGACTTCATCTATAATCATTTGCGCCGCATTAGACACTAAGAAGTATTGTTGATATAAACGAAGTTTCTTGCCTGCTTCATCACTGTCATCTGGATAAAGAAATAGTGTTAAATTTCTTAAAATATCTTCTTTATGAAATTGTATTCCCTTTTCTACAATATGTTCATCTACACTGTCTAAATCAAAAAGATTTAAATAGTTCTTTTGACCATGATATCCAATAATATCCATTCTATATAATGTGGATTTTACATCAAAATCTCTAAATCTGACAGTATAGCTTGTAGAAGTTCTCTCTAACCAGCTTTTTTCTTCAATCCATTCATTTGGTAATTCTTCTTGTTTATTGTTTTGAAAATGTTGCTTAAATAATCCCAAATGATAATTTAAACCTACCCCATCACCACATAAACCTAGTGTCGCAATAGAATCTAGAAAACAAGCTGCCAAACGTCCTAATCCACCATTTCCTAGTGAAGGTTCATTTTCACATTCTTCTATTTGTTCAAGAGCAAGTCCATTTTTATGTAAGACTTCTTTGACTTCTTGATAAATACCTAGATTAATGAGATTATTGGATAATAGTTTACCAATTAAAAACTCAGCAGATACATAATACAATTTTTTATTCCCTTGTATTTGAGTTTTCATTTCTAATTGATTTTTCACATAACTCAATAATACATCATAAGCTTCTTTATCATTACATTCACTTAGTTTTTTATGATATGTTTTATTGGTTATATCTTGTAATTCTTTTTCTAAACTCATTATATTTTCCTCCTCGTTTTCTACTATAACAAGTTCATTTTTTATATACAATATCATCAAAGAAAGTTAATATTTATCAAAAAAATCTTATATACAGTATGTCTTCTAACTAAAAAATTATATATATTTCAAAAGCATACTTATTGAACCCATAGCGATTCATCAACATATTTTCTTATAAATAAAAAAACCAGAAGATCTTCTGGCAACATATTATCTTCATTTCATAATTGTCTAAAATCTAAAGATATCAACAATTTCTAGTAAGTTTATCATCATTTTTATATTCTATCATTTTCATATTTGTTATGTTTTTAATAAGTCTTCCGACCCAAAAATGAATAAGTTCGTCATATTCTTTTGGCCAAATACAGTTACCAACACACATCACATCGTATGTTACTCCTACTTCTTGAATTCTATAAGGATAATCTACAAAACCATTTCTTATATAAAATTGTCTTCTTCTCACTCTTTCTTGATAATTGTTTGATGTTTCGTCCAGTATTTCTCTTGATATAAATATTCTTTTAGACGCATATTGTTTTAAAAACAATTGTAGTCCTTGACTTCCATATCCTTGTGATCTATTTGAAGAAACGATTGCATAGAAAAGTAAGTAAACGATATCCTTGTATTCTATAAAATACATAAAACCAATAAACTCTTTATTTTCTTTAATAACAAGTATTTTTCCTTTACCCTTTTTTATTTTTCTTTTTAAGAAGAAAAATGGCAATCTTTCTTCTTTAGGAAAAGCATTGATATATAATTCTTTTACTTTTATATAATCATCTTTTTGTATTTTCTCTAATTTCATTTTATAACCCTTCTATCTATTTTCATATAAATCTATACTTAGTTTAGTATATCATAGTTTTTAAAGTAGAAAAAGCGATACTCAAAAGAAGTATCACTTAATCAATTGGTGCTTGATAAAAGCCACCAAAGAAATTTTCAGTTTTAACGACATTCACAATAACATGTGGATCAATTTCGCGCATTAAATCAACAATATCTTGTACTTCATAACTCGATACAACAGTATGCAATAAATTCATTTTCTTATGACTGTAACCACCTATAGCATCTACACATGAAATACCATGTCTATATGCTTTTGTATAAGCTGTCATTAAAGGCATAGCATGAGCAGTGGTAATTTGTAGTGTTACACGTTCATATCGATGATAGAATGAATCTATTGTACGAGTAGAAATAAATTGAAATAATATAGAATATCCAGCATGTTCCCAGCCAAACATCATTCCAAATATAGATAAAATCATAACATTGAATATAAAGACATATCCCCAAATTGATTTTCCTTTACGATTAGATATATATAACGCTATAAAATCAGTACCACCCGTAGATGCATTTCCTTTTAATGCAATAACTGTTAAAAGCCCATACGCAAAACCACCAAATACTATATTCAATAGTAAATCATCAAATATAGGTGGAAAATCAATGATTTTTAAGAAGAAACTGGCTAGAAAGACTTCTAATAAAGAAAAGAATGTAAATTTAGGACTGATACTTTTATAACATAATATTGCTACAGGGACATTCAATAAAATCATTCCTAATGATGCAGAAAAAGAAAATTCTAAAAATGTTGAAGTCATCTTTTCAATAAGCAAGGCAACACCTGTAAATCCACTTGATAATAAATTAGATGGCTGTATAAAAACCTGAATCACATAGGCTTGTAAAAATGCAACCACAATTACAGAAATTGTTGTAATAAGCAAACGAACTTTTTTGTTTTTTCTTAAGTTTTTTATTTTCATACACTCTCCACAATGGCTTGAACAAGTTCTTGAGATACAACATCATAATCAGATTCATATGGGAAAGGTGCATATGCATAAGAAACTTCATGACATGCAGTAGTTGGATCACAAATCCAATCTTTGCAAGAACTATGAACTTGATAAATACCAGTTTTATCCATCATTTCTTTAGCATTAGCAGCATTCATACCACTCCCAGCTAAAATTTCGATTTGATTTCCAAATTTACTTTGTAATTCCTTAATCAGTTCTATACCATCCATCGCTTTTGGTTTTAAACCACTTGTTAAAACACGATCCACACCCAATTCAATCAAAATTTCTATTGCTTTATATGGATCACTGACACAGTCAAAAGCTCTATGAAAAACGACTTCACCATTATATTCTTTGATAATTTTAATCATTTCTTTTGTTTGATTGATATCAATATTTCCTTCACTATCTAAACACCCAAAAGCCAAGCCATCACTACCATTTTCCATTAATATCTTGGCATCTTCTTTCATAACTTCAAATTCTATATCATTATAATGAAAACCTGCCCCTCTTGGTCTAACCATACAGATAACTTTTAAATCCGTATTTTTCTTTGTAAGAATCAAAGAAGCTAAAGAGGGTGTTAATCCTCCTAGATGCAATGCACTATTAAGTTCAATACGTTTTGCTTTTCCTTTATATGCATTAAGTGCATCTTCATAACTCCCACAACAAATCTCTATCATTCTTTCCATAACTTACCTCCTCAAGATCAATCAATACTTATGCATATATTTTAACATTTTTTAGTGAATCATCAAGATACATTTGTGGATATGATAAGTCTCATCTTGTTGACTTAGGATACTTACACATAATCTTTTCGACTATATTATTTTTCAACTAGAGGTGCTGTTCTTGTACGTATATATTCATCTAACCATTCTTGACTTGCGACTTCATGAATACAATGACCATCTACACTCTTTGTGAGGTACACAACAGGTGGTTGATTGTTGGTTGCTAGAGAAAACGAAAATCCTTCTATATTGGTTGCAACACCCCATTCTCCTTTATTATTCATTGCTACTAGTGATAAATCTCCAGCTTGTCCACGTCTTGCTTTGAGTTCTTCGTCCAATTGTTTTACGGCTTTTTCGCATGCTTCTTGAGGATGCAAACCTTCTTTCATGAGTCTTACTATTTCATAAGAAATACATCCTTTCATTAAATCCTCACCCAAACCAGTTGCACAAGCACCACCGACTTGAGAATCTACATAAAAGCCAGAACCACAAATAGGCGAATCACCTACACGTCCTTTTTTCTTCATAAACAAACCACTTGTAGAAGTTGCCGCCACCATACTGCCATATGTATCTAAACATACCATACCAACAGTATCATGTCCTGAGTAAGGTTGGATTTCTTGTTGTTGAACTTCTTTCACACGATTTCTATAATGAATTTTTGCGCGCTCAGTTAACATGTTTTTGCGTTTAAAACCTTCTTTGCTAGCAAACTTTTGCGCTCCTTCACCAACGAGCATACAATTGACTTTTTCCGTAGATAAACGTCTTGCGACTGAGATTGGATTAGCAAAATCTTTCATTGCTGCAACAGCACCAACATCTAAAGTGTCTCCATCCATATAACCAGCATCTAATTCAACTTCCATTTCTTCATTAGGTAAACCTCCATATCCTACAGATTTATAATATGGAAAATCTTCCACTTCTTTAATAGCTGCTTCAATAGCATCTCCAGCTCTACTACCATTTTCTAACATATAACTTGCTTTATCTATTCCTTCTCGTGCCATACACCATGTTGCAATTATACCCCACATATTTAATTTCCTCCCATCTGAAAAAGCAAAACATAAACTATACAATCATATTTTATATGATGATTTAGTAAATATATTTTCCTTTTTTCATAAATTTTATTATTTCTATAATTATTATCTTATATTTTCAAATAGAATACAAATACAACTCACATGCAACACAAAAATCAACGCCATTCATTTACATAATACTTTCATTTTTTATCAATATATCTATATGTTTAATATATATTCTAATAAAATATTGTTATTTTTCTAAAAGTTTAGAATAGATGTGTTCATCTTCATCTGTAAATACATTAAAAATAACTTTTTCAATCTTGGAATCTTTCAAATATTCTTGAACTGTCTTAATAGCAATTTTTGCAGCTTGTTCTTGAGGGTAATGAAAGACACCTGTTGAAATGCAACAAAATGCAATTGTTTTTATGCCATGTCGATCAGCTAATCTTAAACAACTTTCATAACAAGATGCCAATAGAAATTCGTCTCTTGGTGTCACTTGTCCATTAATCATAGGACCAACTGTATGCAATATATAAAGACAAGGCAGGTTATAAGCTTTTGTGATTTTTGCTTTTCCTGTAGGTTCTAAGAAACCTTGCTTTTTCATCATTTCATGACAATCATTTCGCAATTGTACTCCTGCATAAGTATGAATAGCATTATCTATACAATGATGCCCAGGTACAAAGCATCCTTCCATTTGAATATTTGCTGCATTCACAATTGCATCTACCTTTAGTCTTGTTATATCACCTTTCCATACAATGATCTGTTCTTTCATATTATCAAAAGAAACAATTCCTTTTCTTTGGTTTTCTTCTTGTAACATCTCATCTTGAATATTTAAGAATTCTTGAGCAATAGGTTTAGCTTCTCTAATATTCACTAAAGAGCGGTAGAGTTGAAAAAGTTCATCATGATTTTGAGGAATATCTCTATCTAAACTGATTTCTTCTAATAAATATTTAACTAAATAAGTTAATCTTTCATTTTGTTTCACACTTATACCACCAATTCTATCAATAAATCCTGTATAACCTGATCAATATCTTCATCAACAAGAATCGATTGTTTTCGTATTTCTCTTGGACATGTTATGTTATCTAGATTGATACATGCATATGTTGCATGCTTATTATTAGTATAATTCCAAAATGGGTACTTAATAATGACAGGTGTATTGGAGCCAACTCCTAATTCCAAGTAAAGAATATTGGAATCTTGATATTTTTCTAAAAAATCTTCATAGCGTGATTGTGCTTGATACCAGCCATCATCCTGAACAAATGTTTGATCACATCTTAAATTCATAGTCATTGGAGCTCCACATTTTGGACAATGAGGGATTAATGATGATGGTATTTTCATATGTTTCTGTTGGTTAATCATTTTCTTCACTATTTCTTCATTATCATAAGTTTGTTGATGACATGGTCGGCTACATTGCCATAAGCCATAATCTCCTTGAGTATAAAATAGTCTTTTTTTATCAAATCCACTCTTTTGAAATTGATGATCAACATTTGTAGTTAATACAAAATACTCCTTATCTTTTATAAGTTCTAATAGTTTTTTATAAGTATTTTTAGGCGCATTAACATAACGATTATAATAAATATGTCTTGACCAATATGCCCAATATTCTTCTAATGTCTCAAAAGGATAAAAACCTGCTGAATACATATCTCTTAAATGATACTTTTCAATAAAATCAGGAAAATATTTTTCAAATCTTTCTCCTGAATAAGTCAATCCTGCGGATGTAGAGAGACCTGAACCTGCTCCAATCACAATCGCATCACATTCTTTTATTTTATTAGCTAATTTCTTTACAAGTGTTTTATAATCTTCATCTAT
>DEPZ01000016.1:0-6184 GCA_002359025.1 Erysipelotrichaceae bacterium UBA3379
GGAGAAATAAATGAAGCTGGTTTAAAATTCTATGATGATTTAATTAATGAATTATTGAAATATGGAATTGAACCAATGGTTACTATATATCATTGGGATATGCCTCAAGCATTAGAAGAACAATATCATGGTTGGGAAAACAGACAAATTGTCGATGATTTTGTAAACTATGCAACAACATTATTTAAAAGATATGGTGATCGTGTTAAATACTGGATTACAATGAATGAACAAAATATCTTTGCTTCATTTGGATGGTTAAAAGGAATGCATCCACCAGGAAAAGAAAATGATATGAAAACATTCTATCAAGTAAACCATCATGCCAATATGGCACATGCAAAAGCAGTACTCGCATTAAAAGAACTTTATCCAGATGCAAAAGTAGGAGCTAGCTTTGCATATAGTCCATGTTATGCATATGATAGAAAACCAGAAAATGCTATGGCAAAAGCTGATTATGATGATTTACAAAATTATTGGTGGATGGACATCTATGCTTATGGACGTTATCCAAGAAGTGCATGGGCTTATTTAGAAAGCCAAGGTGTAACACCAGAGTTCTTACCTGGCGATGATGAAATCTTGAAAAAAGCTGCTGGATTAGTAGACTTCATGGGTGTAAATTATTATCAAACATGTGTTGCTGAATATAACGACATCAATGGCGTAGGTATGAGTAATACTATGAATACGACTGGTGAAAAAGGAACTGCACAAGTACAAGGTGTACCTGGATTATATAAGAATCCTGCTAATGATTTCCTACCAACAACTGATTGGGATTGGACAATTGATCCAATGGGAATTAGAATGTGTTGTAGAGATATTACATCACGTTATGATTTACCAGTAGTTATTTCTGAAAATGGATTAGGTGCATTTGATAAAGTAGAAGATGGTCAAGTTCATGATCCATATCGTATTGATTATTTAAAAGCTCATATTGAAGAATTAAAGAAAGCTTGCGATGATGGATGTAGAGTTTTAGCTTATTGTACATGGTCATATACTGATTTACTAAGTTGGTTAAATGGATACCAAAAACGTTATGGATTTGTATATGTAGATAGAGAAGAAGATGAAAACTCAGGTACATTAAACAGAATTCCTAAAGATTCATATTATTGGTATAAAAAAGTTATTGAAAGTAACGGAGAAGAATTATAAAAGGATAACCCTAGGGTTATCCTTTATTAAGCTAATAAATCAAATTGTTTTAGTCTTTCTATCATATCAGATTGTAAAGATGCATAAACTTGATTGATTTCTTCGATTTTATTTTTGCTTTCTGGGTAAAAATATTTAGAAATTTTAATCTCTTCATCTAGATCTTTTTCTATTGATTGTAAAACATCATATAAAGATATTTTGCTTTTGTTTGGATTGATTTTGTATCCACCTTCGCATCCTCTTACAGCTGTAACAAGTTGATTTGATTTTAGCATATGCATAATTTTTGCTAGATACTTTGCAGAAATATGTGTTGCTTCACTGATTTGATGTATAGTTGCAACAGAATCTTTGTGCAAAGATAAGTAGACAACAACTCTCACTGCATAATGAGTTGTTTCTTTCATTTTCATAAATATAACCTCCAATAAATCTTACTGCATAGATACAGTACCTAGTGCATCATATTTATTTTAATATAATTTATGTCTTTTGAATAATGTGAATAAAGTATATGTAACTATATCATTATTGATATATGTTGATTTTTTATTTTCACTCAGTTATACTAAAATAACTTAATAGGAGGAGTATATGGAGAAAAAGCAGCAAAAGAAATATAGTTTATTAACAGCTATTACAATGATTGTTGGTATTTGTATAGGGTCAGGAATATTTTTTAAGAGTGATAATATTTTAGTTGCGACAAATGGAAATATATCTATCGGCATTATATTGTTTGTTGTAGCAGCTATTGCGATTATTTTTGGGAGTTTAACAGTGAGTATACTTGCACAAAAGACAGATCAACCGGGAGGTATTATTACATATGCTCAGGAATTTGTAAATCTGCGTTTTGCATGTGGACTTGGCTGGTTTATGACTTTGGTGTATTTTCCTGCAATTACAGCAGTTGTATCATGGGTTATAGGTATTTATACAAATATATTGTTTCATTGGAATTTGGGGTTAGAAGGAGAAATTCTTATTGGGTTTATCTTTATGACATTATGTTATTTGTATAATGTATTCACACCTAAGATAGGTGCATATTTTCAAAGTGGCACAACTTTTATAAAGTTAATTCCATTATTCGCATTAGGGATTGCTGGTGTTATATTTGGTGATCCTATTGGAGGCATTAGAGATTTTAATCCACGTTTATTAACTTCAGCTGGTTTTTTAACAGCTTTAGGGCCTATTGCTTATTGTTTTGATGGTTGGATTGTTTCAACATCTATTGCACATGAAATAAAAGATGCCAAAAGAAATCTTCCTAAAGCTTTGACAATAGCTCCATTAATTGTACTTGGAATATATGTGCTTTATTTCTTTGGGATATCTTGTTATGTTGGCGCTGATACTGTCATGCGTTTACAAGATGAACATGTTCATCTTGCTGCTATGGAATTATTTGGACCAGGTTTTGCAAAGGCTATTATGGTATTTGTTATTGTATCAGTGATGGGTACAGTAAATGGTTTGGTAACAGGTTTTATCCGTATGCCATATTTGATGTCACTTAGAAAAGGAATGTTCTTTTTAGAAAAGATTCATACAAAGACGTATTTTCAAACAAATATGCCTTTATATTCCGCATTGAGTGCTTATATATTGACTGCATTATGGTTATTTATTCATTTTGTACTAACAAAATATCAGGTGTTAGGAAACAGTGATGTTTCTGAAATAGCTATTAGTATGTCTTATTTGTTTTATATTGTTTTATATGTGAAAGTCATGAAAATGTATAAAGCAAAAGAAATTACAAGTTTTAAAAAAGGTGTTGTTTATCCAATACTCGCAATGATTGGTTCATTTATTATACTGACTGGGGCTATTCAAACACCTGTGTTTATTTATTATGTTATATTTGTTGTAATTATATATATAATTTCACAAATCTATTATCAAATAAAAAAATCATAGTATAATATAAATGGAGGAATGAATATGAATAAAGCAGATCAATTATTTTTAGAAGTTGCTAATAAAATTATCAGTGAAGGTGAATGGGATAAAAATCCTCGACCTAAATATGCAGATGGAACACCTGCGCATACAATCTTCACTGACCATATTATGCATACATATGATATATCTAAAGGAGAACTTCCATTAATTACTCTAAGACCTATTGCGATAAAAAATGCAATTAAAGAAATCTTATGGATTTATCAAGATCAATCTCATTCTTTAGAAATCTTAGAAGAAAAATATGGTATTAAATGGTGGAGACCATGGGAAAGTCAAGATGTCCCAGGGACAATTGGACAACGTTATGGTGCAACAGTTAAAAAATATGATTTAATGAATAAATTATTAGATGGTATTAAAAAAGATCCTTATGGTAGAAGACATATTATAAATCTTTGGCAAGAAGCTGATTTCCAAGAAACTGATGGTCTACTTCCATGTGCGTTCCAAACAATCTGGACAGTCAGAGGAGAGTACCTAGATGTCATGTTAATACAACGTTCATCAGACTTTTTAACAGCTTTCAATATCAATGAAATACAATATGTTGCCTTATTAATGATGGTTGCAAGAGACACAGGTTATAAACCTGGTAAATTTAGTCATGTCATAGCAAATGTTCATATCTATGATAGACATCTAGATAATTTAAAAGAAATGCAATTAAGAACGCCAATTGATTGTAAGCCAAAATTAATCTTAAATGAAAATAAAAAAGATTTTTATTCTTTTACAATTGATGATTTTGTACTAGAAGGTTATGAAGCTTGTAAGCCACAATTAAAATTTGACTTGGGTATATAAAACTGGTTATTAATATAACTGGTTTTTTAGCATATGAATTGCAAATTTTGTTAATAATGATAGAATGCTAGAAAGGAGTATGGAGTCATATGGTTATAGAAAATACACAGTATTTAGGAATTATGAAATCATTACCTCTTTTTCATGGTATTCAAGAAAAAGAATTGGAATCTATGTTAAACTGTTTAACTTATACAATAGTGAAGTATAAAAAAGGAGAAACAATAGCAATTAGTGATGCTCCGATCAAAACCATAGGAATTGTTTTAGAAGGTTGTGTACAGATGGTTAAAGAAGATTTGTGGGGAGATAAATCTATTTTAACATTTATGCAGGTAGGAGATGTTTTTGGTGAGACATTTGCATGTGGAAATAATTTTATTTCTACTGTGACTTTTTTGAGTTCTAGAAATTCTACAATTATTTATATGCCATTTCATAGGGTTATGAATCAATGTAGTCAAGCTTGTATTTTTCATCATATGTTAATAGAGAATATGGTTAAGATGATTGCTGATAAAAATGTGAGACTCATGCGAAAAGTTGAAATTGTTTCGCAAAAAACATTAAGAAAAAGAATACTGACTTTTCTTAATATTGAGTCTTCTTTACAAAATTCTCATCTGATTCATCTTTCTATGGGGAGAATGGAACTAGCAGAATATTTAAGTACAGATCGAAGTGCTCTGACAAGAGAATTGAACCACATGAAACAAGAAGGATTAATAGATTTTCATAAAAATTCCTTTCAAATATTATGAGTATGTTGCAGTTGCAACATACTTTTTCTTTTATCTATTGTATTGTTTGTGCATAAATTATCATATAGGAGGAATGTATGTTTAGAGAGGAATTTTTAACGATGTGTCAAGCTGCAAAAGCAAAGGTAAAATTTTTTAAAGGGAATACATTAGGATTTTTTCTAGCAAGTATGTTGGCTGGAATGTTTGTAGGATTTGGTGTTTTACTTATTTTTTCTATTGGTGGTATGATGCAAAATCTACCATATACCAAGATTGTTATGGGAGCAAGTTTTGGTGTGGCTTTAAGCTTGGTTGTGATAGCTGGAGCTGAATTGTTCACTGGTAATAATATGGTTATGATGAGTGGATTGTTGAATAAAGATGTTAAACTTTTAGATGTTTTAAAGGTTTGGGCATTATGTTGGATTGGCAATTTTATTGGTTCGTTTTTATTGGCTGGATTATTTTATTTAGGTGGTTTTGCTTCTGGGAGTGTAGGAGAGTTTATCGCAACAAGCTCATTAACAAAGATGTCGGTACCGATATTACCTTTATTTATAAGAGGAGTTTTGTGTAATATTCTCGTTTGTTTAGCTGTCTGGTGCGGTTTTAGATGTAAGTCTGAAAGTGGAAAATTGATTATGGTTTTCTGGTGCTTATTTGTCTTTATTACAGCTGGCTTTGAGCACTCAGTCGCAAATATGACATTATTAAGTATTTCTTTATTGTCTCCTATGGGGGTGGCAGTGAGTTTAAGTGGATTGGTTTATAATTTAGTTGTTGTCACATTAGGAAATATGGTGGGAGCTATATTATTTGTAGCGTTACCATATTATATCATTTCAAAAAAGAAAGAAGGTTAATTATGGGTTATGAAGTAAGTCATCAGAATATGGAAAAGGTTTTTCAAGTATGGAAAAAACAATATCGTATTTATGCTCCAAAAGTTTATAATCAAAAAGGAAGATTTTCTGACACTGATTGTATACGTTATGGTGAAGTTTATAATTTTGATGAAATTGTGTTTGATAAAAAATCAGAGTTTTCATATAAAGAAGTGATTGTTCCGGTTGTAGAAACTTTATTTTATTTTACAGAAAATCAAGTTACTCTACCTGACATACCTCAAAAGAAAGCTATGATTTTTTTAAGAAGCTGTGATTTACATGCTTTAAAAAGATTGGATCATATGTATTTAGAAAACGGACAAGAAGATCCTTATTATAAAAGACTTAGAGAAGGAACAGTCTTTGTATTAATAGGATGTCATCATTCATTTGAGAATTGTTTTTGTGTAAGTATGAATACAAATATATCAACAGATTATGATTTAAGTATAGATATATATGATGATTATTGCTTGTTAGATAGTCAAAATGAGATATTATCTCAAAGTCTAGAAGAACATTTTGATTCTTTAAGAGAAGTTAAACCATCATTTGTTGTTGAAAATAAAGTCAAAGTGAAGATTCCAAGTCATCTTACAA
>DEPZ01000016.1:6278-25015 GCA_002359025.1 Erysipelotrichaceae bacterium UBA3379
AGATGTAACTTTGTATGTCCAACATGCACATGTTTTACAATGCAAGATATTTTCTATCAAGATAATGGTAAGACTGGAGAACGTCGCCGTGTATGGGCATCTTGTATGGTAGATGGATATACAGATGTTGCTGGTGGCGGATGTTATCGTAAGAAAAATGGTGAACGTATGAGATTTAAAGTTTTACATAAAGTTTTAGATTATAAAAATCGTACAGGTGTGCATATGTGTGTAGGGTGTGGACGTTGTGATGATATATGCCCAGAATATATTTCGTTTTCAAATTGTATTAATAAATTAGAAGATGCTATGAATGAGGTGAATAAATATGAATAATCCATATATTCCTTTTCTAAGTACAATTAAAGATGTTATTAAACATACTGATATAGAATATACTTTTCGTATGTCATATGATAAAAAAGATGTAAAGCCAGGTCAATTCTTTGAAGTATCTATTCCTAAATATGGGGAAGCTCCTATTTCTGTAAGTGGTATTGGTAATGACTTTATTGATTTAACGATTCGTAAAGTTGGAAAAGTAACAAATGAAATCTTTGAAAATTATATTGGGGATACTTTATTGTTAAGAGGGCCTTATGGAAATGGATTTGATGTTGAGTTATATAAGGGAAAAGAAGTTGTCGTTGTGGCAGGTGGAACAGGTTTATCTCCTGTAAGAGGTGTTGTAGAATACTTCCATCATCATAAAGATGAATGTCAAAGTATGACATTGATTTGTGGGTTTAAATCACCTGATGATATCTTATTTAAAGAAGATATTAAGTCATGGAAAGAATCGATGAATGTTATTTTAACAGTAGATGAAGCTCCAGACAATTCTTCATATAATGTTGGACTTGTTACAAAATATATACCTGAGTTAGACATAAAAGATTTTCATAATGCAGTGGCAGTTGTTGTCGGACCGCCTGCTATGATGAAATTCTCTACTTTAGAACTTGTTAAAATAGGTTTTTTAGAAGATAATATTTGGATTTCGCAAGAAAGAAAAATGTGTTGTGGTATTGGAAAATGTGGTCATTGTCGCATTAATGATGTTTATGTATGTGTAGATGGTCCAGTATTTAATTATGTTAAAGGGCGCACTTTCATTGATTAAGGGGTGGTAAAGATGGATATAAATACAAAAAAATTAAAAAAGAACGCGTTTCGTGTCACAAAAGTAAGAGGGATGACAGCTTCTCGTATACGTGTGCCAGGAGGACATCTAGATGCTTCATTATTATCAAAAATACAACATATTGCTGAAGTATATGGAAATGGAACAGTCCATATAACAAGTAGACAGGGTTTTGAGATACCTGGTATCCCATTTGAGAAAATGCCTGAAGTTAATTTAGAGTTACAACCAATTATAGAAAAGCTAGAAATTAATCAACCCAATGAGGAGGGTACAGGTTATTTGTCAAGTGGAACAAGAAATATTACTGCTTGTGTTGGTAATAGAGTTTGTCCTTTTGCATGTTATGATACAACAGCATTTGCTAAAAAAATAGAAAAAGCTATTTTCCCACATGATTTACATTTTAAAGTTGCATTAACAGGATGCCCAAATGACTGTGCAAAAGTACGTATGCATGATTTTGGTATCATGGGTATGACAATACCTGAATTTGATCCAATGAGATGTGTCAGCTGTGGAGCATGTATAAAAGCATGTAAGAAAAAATCAGTAGAAGCATTACAACCAGTAAACTTTAGACCACAAAGAAATCATCAAAAATGTATTGGTTGTGGTGAATGTGTCACAAATTGTCCAAATATGGCTTGGACAAGAAGTCATAAGAAATATTATCGTTTAACATTATTAGGAAGAACTGGTAAGAAAAATCCACGTTTAGGTGAGGATTTTATAAAATGGGTAGATGAAGAAAGTATAATTAAAATTATAAAGAATACATATGATTACGTACAAGAATATATTGATCCAAATGCTCCAGGGGGAAAAGAGCACATTGGATATATTGTCGATAGAACAGGGTTTGAAGAATTTAAAAAATGGGCACTAAGAGGTGTAGAATTACCAGAATGTGCTGTTATTAATGACAACATTTATTGGAATGGCATTAAATATTAATCAAATATCTTGTATATTCATAAGATATATGTTAATATAGTTAGCGTAAACTAACGAAAGAACTTATAGAGTCACAAAAACACATCATTTACATCAAAGTCTTTATAAGTTATTAAGAACATAGACATATGTTCTTTTTTTATATGAAAGTTTCCATAATAATGAAGTTGGTAATTATAATGAGTAAAAAATGTAGATAATTAGTCAAATAATTGATTAAATTTAGTCAAATACTGAATTTTTAATGAAATGAGTTATTTGTTATTGATAAAGATGTTATAATATGGATAGTTGTATATAAAAGATGTTTTACAATATAACTAAGGAGGGAATATGATGGATTTGAATTATGAAAAAGTTTATGAAGAGATTTTAAATGAAGTAAAGCCTTATGTAAGAAATGAGTTACAAGAGAGTATTTATAGTTTATTTAAAGACACAGCACCATGTAGACCTATTCTATTAATCATGATTGATACCTTTAATTTAATCTTTAAAGACTTTCATACAGATTATGTAACCAATATACCTCATGATATATTGATGCATGCTATGATTGTCTATTATTTAGAAAATAAGTATAACCATCAGTGTTCACTGTATGATATAGATTATAGAACACATACAATAAGTTTATCACCACATAAAGATCTATTTGTAAAGATTGTCTCTACTAAGCAATTGAATCAAACGATTAAACGACTTCAATATGATAATGGAGAACATGTCTATATTATCAATCTCTTGAAAAATGAATCTTATAGAGATTTTGGTGAAAATTATCAAGGACATATTATTCCATTTGATGAATTGATTAAAAATGCTTTAGATACAGATACAATGTTACAGCATTTTCAATTCTATAATCATTTAGATGTTTGTATAAAAAAGGGTTATATCAATATTGCTTAAGTTGGACTTTGATAGAATAGTTATATTTTATTGGACAAAATTTTAAATTTATGATAATGTAAATAAGAACTAGTTCGAAAGTCAACCTAGTATAAAAAACTAAGGATAAGATAATTAGATGGGTTCACCATCTTTTTATTTTATTGGGCTTCTAACTGTTTTTTAGAGGAGGAGAAAGATGAAATTAAAAAATTTATTAGTGAATGCAATGATTGCATGTTTGTATGTTGTTTTCACATTGGCTATCTCGCCATTATCTTATGGTGGTGTGCAAATGAGGTTTTCAGAAATCATGGTATTTCTCGCTTTCTATAATAGAAAGTATATTCCAGGATTGGTGATTGGGTGTTTTCTCTCAAATATACCTTCGCCAATTGGGATTATGGATATGATATTTGGAACAATATCAACATTACTTGTATGTTTTGCAATGAATTATCTTAAAAACAGATATGTTGCAGGTATTGCAGGAGGCGTTATTACAGGAATTATTATTGGTTTAGAATTACATTTTGTATTAGATTTACCATTAATTATTAATGTATTACAAGTTTTTGCTGGTGAAGCAGTTGTTCTTGTTGTGGGAGCTGTTTTATTTGGTATACTTGAAAAGAATAAAAGATTTTCTGAGTTAATCTTATAGTTTATGAAAAAGTCATAAAAACTTGATATACTATAAGTAAGGATGTGATGATATGAAATCAACGGATAAGATTAGAGATCTCACTTTAAAGAATGCGATTATTATTGTAACTTACATAGCATTGCTTGTATTAGGGTTGAAGTATTTTGGGAATATTATGAATTTTTTAGGAAAACTTGTTTCTATAATACAGCCATTTATTATTGGATTTATATTGGCCTTTGTTTTTAATATTCCTATGAAATTCTTTATAAAGAAATTAAATATTAAAAATGAAAGAAAGAAAAAGATTGTTGCAGCAATCATGTCAGTGACATTAATCTTGTTATTGGTATTTCTATTAATTATGGTTGTTGTTCCACAAGTGGTACAAAATGTTTCGACTTTAATAGATAACTTGCCTACAACATTAAGTACTGCTGAATCATGGTTAAATATTATCTTAGAGAAGATCAATGCATCTACAGATATTATTTCTAAATTAGAAGAATTCCAAATGAATTTAGGAAAAACAATTATTTCTTCATTATCAACTTGGGTACCTGGTATTGCTTCTGGAGTCACTCATGTAACGACAGGCATTATTAATTTATTCATGGGATTTGTGATGTCTATTTATATGTTGTTTTCTAAAGATACATTGATGAGACAAGTCAGAAAGTTATCAAAAGCTATATTTAATGAAGATCAATATCGTCATGCTTTAGAAGTTGTTCATTTGACTTCTACGACTTTTGAAAACTTTTTAGCTGGACAGATTACTGAATCAGTGATTATAGGTGTATTATGCTATATTGGTTGTACAATCTTAGATATACCTTATGCATCTATTGCTGCTGTAGTTATTGGTTTTACAAATATTATTCCTTATTTTGGACCTATTATTGGAGCATGTATATCATGTGTATTGATATTATTTGTATCACCTATAAAAGCGATTATCTTTTTGATATTTAGTACATTATTACAACAATTTGAATCTAATTTGATTTATCCTCATGTTGTAGGAGGATCAGTGGGATTATCTGCTTTATGGGTGTTATTTGCAGTTAGTGCAGGTGGAGGATTGTTTGGTATACCTGGTATGATATTTGGGTTACCAACGTTCTCTGTATTATATGAATTAGTAAAAAGATGGACAAATCATAGATTAAAAGAAAAAGAGAAAAGAAAAATACAAGAGTCTATATAAAATGAGAGGGAAGTGGCTATTATACAGTCATTTCCCTCTATTTATATAATTATAAGCAATGATTAGGTAGTCATGTATTGTATTTTAGAGTATGATATATTTATAAAGTACAGAGGAGTAGAGGTATTATTATGAAAAAGCATGTTAAGATTATTATTGTTATAGCATGTATACTAGGAGTTTTGTTTTTGATATTTAAGAATTCTGGATTAGGGATATTAATAGCTTAGGAGTTTATCAATATAATAAAAATCACCGGAATTTCTTCCGGTGAAAATAACAAATGTTTATCTACTTGGAAAGATGAGATTATTTTATATTAAATAGATCTTGTATAATGTTCTAGCCAAGTTTTTTCTTCTTGTGTTAAGTATGGGGAAACTTTATCATAAACAAGTTTATGGTATTGGTTTAACCATTCTTTTTCTTTATATGTGAGTAAATTGATATCAATCGCATCTAAATCAATAGGTGCATATGTTAATGGTTCAAAGTGTAAGAATTGTCCATATTGATTTTCTGTCCCTTCTACACATAATAATTCATTTTCAATACGAATACCATATTGTCCTTCTAAATAGATTCCTGGTTCATCAGTCACATTCATACCAGCTTCAATAATAGTATCTTCTCCTGGTGTTCTCTTTCTAGGACGAATTCCATGAGGACCTTCATGGACGTTTAAGAAATGTCCAACCCCATGACCAGTTCCACATTGATAGTCAATATCTTCACTCCACATTGGTTGTCTAGCAAGAATATCTAAATTGATACCTGTACAACCATATAAGAATGATGCATGTTGTAATGCTAACATACCTTGTAAAACCATTGTATAGTGTTTTCTTTGAATATCTGTGATATTTCCTAAAGCATAAGTACGCGTAATATCTGTTGTTCCATCTAAATATTGCCCACCACTATCTATAAGAAGTAAACCATCACCAGATACAACTGAATGATTCTCTTTAGTCGCATGATAATGCATTAATGCTGCATTTTCATTAAATGCACAGATTGTATCAAAACTTGGTTCAATAAATAGATCTTGTTGTTGTCTAAATTCTAAAACTTTATCAGAAATACTGATTTCATTCATATCAATATGACCATAGTTATTTTTTAACCAATACATAAATTTAGTCATTGCAATACCATCTTTTAAATGAGCATGTTTAGAGTTTTCTATTTCTACTTCATTTTTGATAGCTTTGAATGCTTGCGATGGATTCATGCCATCTACAATTTCACAAGTCAGTAAGTTAAATAACGCATAATTTAATTGAGATGCATGACATAAAACTCTTCCTTGTAATGTTTTGACATCTTCATAAATATCATCATAATCTTTAATAACTACATTTTCTTTTGCATAGGCATCAATCATCTCTTGATCATATGTTCCTTGTTGAAGATATAAATAAGATTGATCTAAAGTTATTAATGCAAAAGCCAATGCTGTTGGAGAACATGGAATATCACTTCCACGGATATTGAAAGTCCATGCAATATCATCTAATGGAGTTATAATATGAGATGTACAATTATTTTCTTTCATGTATTCTTGAATAATTTCAATTTTTTCATGAGTAGATGAGCCATGATATTTTATATCATAGATATAAGCTTTTTCATGAGAACGTTCTGGTCTATCAGTCCAAAACTCATCTAATAAGTCTACACATTCTATATCATAATTCACATCAAGTTTACTCTCTAAATCTAATACGAACTGTGTATTCATTGTTTGACCATCAAAAGCAATAAGACTTCCATCTTTTACATCTTGAGATAGAAACTCAATGAGTGTAGGTACACCTTTTTGTCCCATTTTCATGAGTTCAATACCATCTTCTAATTGTTTTGCAGCTTGAATAAAATATCTACCGTCAGTCCATAAATAAGCTGCATCTTGTTTAACTAAAAGTGTTCCAGCACTTCCATTAAATCCACTTAAATAAGCACGTGATTGATAATATTCTCCTACCACTTCTGATTGATGATCATCATCAGTAGGAACAATATAATAATCAATGTTTTTTCTTTTTAATAATTCTTGAAATTCTTTTATCATTTTTATCACCTTATAATACTTTAACATATTTTTATAGAAATGATAAGAATATAGATGAATTATCTTATAAATATAGTCATTATTTATAGATTTCGTGTATTAATATCAATTATTAAGTTTAATCATAAAGAAATCATTTATCAATAATCATGTATATCTTTTGATAAATATTTGATATAAGGGTATAATGTATCGGGGATGAAATGATGAATGCAATGCAAGAAAAGTTTTATCATTTTATGTTAGAATGTATAGATGATCATTATAAAGATGAAGCAAAAGCCCTGTTACAAGAAGGCTTTGATAGATAAGTGAATCAAACATTTACACAAGAGTATTTAAATGAGTATATGGAAAAGATGCTAACATATATTCAACCGGAATATAGAGAAGAAGTTCAAAAAATCATGGTACAATTCTCTTCACATTTATAGAACAAACCCCTAAAGTGAATGACTTCAGGGGTTTCATTCTTATTTATTTGAACACAAATCTTCTAAGACTTGATGAAATTCTGGGAATTGTTTTTTAAGAATAATAGGTCTACCTGCTTCGTTTAAGAAACAATGTTGACTTGTGCCATAAGCAACAATTTCATTATCAACACGCATTGTATATTCTAGCTCTAAACGTGTCCCTTTGTAATGGAGAACATGTGTTTCTATATCTATAATATCAGGAAATGTTGTAGATTTCTTATAGTCAACATGGACTTGAATAACTGGAGAAATGATACCCATTTCTTCTAGTTTGTCATAAGACCATCCAATATATTGAAGAAAATCAACACGTGCTTCTTCCATAAAGCGAATGTAATTAGAATGATGTGTGAATTTCATTTTATCTGTTTCATAGTATTGTACTTGATGTTTATATGTATGCATATGTTAACCACCTCTCTTATATAAATCATAACATGAATATATATGAGTGAAAAGATTTTTTAAATTTTAGAAATTGTGGTAGAATTTATATAAAAGAAAGGGTGATGATATGGAAGGTCAATGGGATTTAGATAAATTATATCTATCTTTTCAAGATCAACAGTTTTTAAATGATATTGAATTATTAAAGAAATATATGACAAATTTTGAGGTTTATCCTACATTACAAAATAATGAAGAAAATCTTGTGAAGTATTTAAAAGAAGCCAATGCTTTTCATGATTTAATTGAGAAGTTATTTTCTTATGTGAATTTAATGATGAGTGCAAATACATTTGATCATGAGGCATTAAAGTATTCTTCGACTTTAGAAAGTCTATTAGCTTCTTTTGCGAGTACAGATGCATTGATTCAAAAGTGGATATCATCTTTTGATTTATCAAAGATGGAAGATACATATGTTAAAGAACATATGTATATCTTAGAAGAAATACAAACACATCAAAAATATTTATTAGATGAAAAAAGTGAAGTTGTACTTGCGAATATGAAAACAACAGGCTCTTCATCTTGGTCTAAATACAAAGATCAACTTGTCTCAAGTATGACTGTAGATATTGATAATAAGACATATCCTTTAACTGAAGTTTTAAATATGGCTTATTCTAAAGATAAAGAAGTGAGAAAAAAAGCTTATGAAGCTGAAATAGCTTCTTATAAACAAGTAGAACAAGGTATCGCAAGTGCATTAAATGCTATTAAGGGTGAAAGTCTTATTGAAGCGAAGTTAAGAGGTTATTCTTCTGTTTTAGAAAGAACATTAATTGATTCAAGAATGACTCAAAAAACATTAGATGCATTATTAAATACAATCCAAAAAGCTTTGCCTATGTTTGAAAAGTATTTTCAAACAAAAGCCAAATATTTAGGATATACACATGGTTTACCATGGTATGATATGTATGCTCCTATTATTGAAGTCAAAAGTGAATATCCTTATGAAAAAGGTTGTGACTTTGTTGTGAAACAATTCAGTTCTTTTTCTAAAAACTTAGGAGACTATGCACGCTATGCAATGGATCATCATTGGATTGATGTCTATCCAAGAAGTGGTAAAGTAGGTGGTGCATTCTGTAATAATTTACATTGTATTGAAGAAAGTCGTTTCTTATTAAACTATGGTAATGATTTTAGTGATCTTATCACTTTAAGCCATGAGTTAGGGCACGGCTATCATGGACATTGCTTAAATAAAGAGTATGCTCTTAATGCATCTTATCCAATGCCTATAGCTGAAACAGCTTCTACTTTTAGTGAAACGATTGTCAAAAAAGCAGCATTAAAAGATGTCTCTGATGATGAAAAGATTATGATATTAGAAAACGAATTATCAGATTGTGCGCAAGTTATCGTAGATATTTATTCACGTTTCTTATTTGAAAGTCGTCTTATAGAAAAACGCAAAGAAGGACCATTAAGTGTAGAGGAAATAAAAAACTTAATGTTAGAGTCTCAAAAAGAAGCTTATAGAAATGGATTGGATCATGAGTATTTACATCCATATATGTGGACATGGAAACCACACTACTATGAAGCAGATTATGCTTTCTATAATTTCCCTTATGCATTTGGTTTATTACTTGCGAAAGGGTTATATGCAATGTATTTAAAAGAAGGAGAAAGCTTTGCGAAAAAGTATGATTATTTCTTATCATTAACTGGAAAGATGTCTTTAGTTGATGTAGGAAAAAGTATAGGGATTGATTTAGAAGATGAGAAATTCTGGCAAAATTCTATAGATATGATTCAAGAAGATTTAAATATGTTTTATGACTTATTAGAAAAGCACAGCTAAGGCTGTGTTTTTCTAATATATGAAAAATATCCGTGATGGGATATGAATTATGTTATAATAAACACGAGGTGTTTATGATGAAGAATAAGAAGGTTCATATATTTTATTTGATTTGTATTTTTATTTATGTTGTGACTTTAATATATGCATTTAAAGTGAATTTTTTAGGAAAGTATTTTGGTATGACTTTTGTTGCTTGTGTCACGCCTTTTATTGTTCCTGCTATTGTTAAGCTATTAAAAGTGAAAGTGCCAACAGAATTTTATGTGATTAATATTGTTTTTGTTTATTTTGCAAGTCTTATAGGAAGCTGTTTGGGTGGTTATTCAACGCCTTATTATGATAAATTTACGCATTGTGCAAGTGGTGTGGTGATTGCTGAAGTGATTTATATTGTATATAAGCATTTTATGCGTGAAGAAAAAAGAGAATGGGTTATGTTTACTTTTGTGAATGCAGTGAATGCTTGTGTTGCATTATTATGGGAGTTTTATGAATATGTATTATTGGTTTTTTTTGATTATGATGCGATTAGAAATGCTGCAATGGGGGTTCATGATTCAATGACAGATATGTTGGTTGCTGTTATAGGGGGTCTTGTATTAAGTATATACTTAATGAAATGTGATCAAAGTCCAAAGGAACATTTCTTTGTCGCTATCGAAAGAAAGATTCGTGAATTAAATAAAAAAGAGTAGAAGGTGATGATAATGGACTTGTTTTTAAAGGATATACAAGTTGCGATATTTAGAAAGTGGGTTTATTATCAATTAAGTACTCATAAAGATATAAAAGTCGAATTCTATGATGAAAGAACATATAAGATCTATTATAGGGATAAAGTTTCTCGATTTGTGGTGTGGCCTATAGGAATTATAGAAGAAGCTATATATCAAGGAGATGACTTATTATTTTATTTACATTATCAATTTCATGATTTCTATTTTGCAAGAGATTTGTTTGATAAGATGATGTATAAGCTATTAGAAGACTCTCCTGAAGTGAAAAATATTTTATTATGTTGTTCTGGAGGAATGACAACTGGATATTTTGCTTTGCAACTAAATGATTACTGTGCAATGAATCATTTACCTTATCATATAGATGCAACTGCACAATATCAATTATTAAATGTATGTCAAGATTATGACTTAATCTTATTATCACCACAATTACGTTATCAAAGTATTGATATACAAACAAAAGCATCTTGTGATATATTAAATATAGAACCAAGAGTATTTGCATCTTATGATTGTCAAGCTATGATGCAAGTTATAGAAAACTATTTTCAAAGTGAGGTAAAGGATTGTGAGCGAAAAGGATAAGATGTTACAGGGACATCTTTATCAATCTTATGATAAAGAATTATATAGGGATAGAGATATATGTAAGGGAATATTATATGAGTATAATCAATTGACTCCTTTAAAAAAGAATGAAAGAGATTATATTTTAAAAAAATTATTAAATTGTAAGGGTGAATTATGTATTGAACAGCCATTTTATTGTCAATACGGATATAATATTACTATAGGATATAATTTTTATAGTGATGTTAATTTAACAATACTTGATCAAAATACAGTTCATATTGGCAATAATGTCATATTAGGTCCAAATGTGAATATTTATACATCATCCTATCCTTATAATGAAGTTCAACGTGCAAAAGGGATAGAATATACAAGACCTGTACATATTTATGATAATGTATGGATTGGTGGTAATGTAACAATATTACCTGGTGTAAAGATTAATAAAGGAGCAATTATTGGTGCAGGAAGTGTTGTCACACATGATATTCCTCCTTATGTCATTGCAGCAGGGAATCCTTGTCAGGTTATTCGTTCTATTAATAAAGAAGATGTGCAGAAAGTATGGTAATAAAAAAAGATAGATTTTGTGTCTATCTTTTTTTGATATCAGAGAAATTAATAAGTTCAATGTGATTGTCTTTAATATATGAAGCAAGTTCATTAGATAAAATTAAATCTAATTCTTTCATACGTGGTAATCCATAACTTGTCATATCATATAATCTTTGATCGATAAGTGCAGGATGACACATAAATTCAAGGATATCTTCATCAACATCTAATACTTTTTTTACATAATCTATATTGGCATCATCACCATACATACCATCATGAACACGTGCGTATTCATAAGTATCTAAGACTTGTTCTCTTTGACGCATTGGTAAATCATATTCTTGGGCAAGTCTTTTTGCTACATCTATATGCCAAGGTAAAAGGTGTACATGATGATGTGAGTCAATATGAGTTGGTTTATGACCAGCAACTTCAATAAATTTTTCAATTTGAGCTTTCCATTCTGTATAAAGCTCTTCAGGATCAGCATGTGGTTTTCTATCAGGGTAATTTTTAGGGCGAATAAAGTTTCCATTTTCATCAGTATATGATGTGGCACCATCAACTAATGGTCTACCAACAGTTAAAACAAGATGAATACCGACTCCTAGAT
Organism: Erysipelotrichaceae bacterium UBA3379; assembly: GCA_002359025.1. Lineage (GTDB taxonomy): Bacteria > Bacillota_I > Bacilli_A > Erysipelotrichales > Coprobacillaceae > UBA3379. The sequence goes on from DEPZ01000016.1 coordinate 18,427, forward strand.
CAGGATATTTTTTTGCTTCTTCTAATGCAAATTTAGCATAAGGCATATTCATCATACAAGTTGTAGAAGTTAACACTCCTTTAGCGTGTGCAAGTAAAATACCAATAGTATTTCCTTGTGTCATACCAAAATCATCAGCATTAATAATCAGTTTTTTAATCATATAAAAAATCCTCCTTATTTATATTATAACGTCTTCTTGTATGAGAGTGTTTATTTTTTCATAAAATAAAAATTATATCTTTTAACCCATATCTTTTTGCATTATAATGATTAAGCGAGGGGTGATAGTATGACAAACCAGATAACTGGATATACCGGATTATATGGAATCGTTGCAAATCCTATTAAACATTCTTTTTCTCCAATGATGCATAATACAGCATTTAAAGCATTGGGAATTGATGATGTTTATTTGGCATTTGAAGTAGAACAAGATCAATTAGAGAACTTTATTATAAGTGTAAAAACATTAAATATGAAAGGATTTAATGTTTCAATGCCTTATAAATTAAAAATTATAGATTATTTAGATGAACTAACTCAAGAAGCTAAACTATGTCAATCAGTTAATACTGTTAAATATGAAAATGGGAAATTAATTGGACATATTAGTGATGGAAAAGGATTTTTTCTTGCTTGTCATCAAAAAGGATGGAATATAGAAAATCAAAAGATTGTGATATTAGGTGCAGGGGGAGCTTCTAGAGCAATAATTGTAGAAGCGGCTTTACAACATGCTAAAGAAATTATTGTTTATAATAGAAGTGATAAACCATTTATAAGAGAATTAAATGAACAATTTGATACACCTATACACTTAAAACCATTAAGTGATTTACAATCACTTAAAGAAGATTTAAAAGATACATATTTATTAATACAAACAACCAATGTAGGAATGGAACCTCATAGTCATGAGTGCTTAATACCAGATGAGTCATACTTGCCAAAAACATTGAAAGTTGCAGATATTATATATAAACCAGCAATGACGCAATTACTCAAACTAGCTAAAAATAAAGGTTTAGAATATATGAATGGGGAAGGTATGATTTTATATCAAGGGGCTGTTTCTTTTGAGTTTTGGACAAATCAAAAGATGCCTATTCAAGAAGTTAAAAAAGCTTTAAATATGGAGGGTTAAAATGAAAGAAATTGTTGTTGCTTCTACTAATGAAGGAAAGATTAAAGAAATTAAAGCAATGTTAGATGAAATAGGAATAGAAGTCAAATCTTTAAAAGATGTCTTTGACCAAGAAATAGATATAGAAGAAAATGGAAAAACATTTAAAGAAAATGCATTCATTAAAGCCAAAACGATTTGTGATATGATTCATAAACCTGTACTTGCAGATGATTCTGGCTTAGAAGTAGATGCATTAGATGGGGCTCCAGGTATTTATTCAGCTAGATTTATGGGACATGATACAAGTTATGATATTAAGAATCAATATATTATAGATGCCGTTAAAGGGAAAGAAAGAACAGCACGATTTGTATGTGCAATGGCTTTATGTATTCCTGATGAAGAACCAATATTAATAGAAGAATATTTTAATGGTGAGATTAATGATAAAATAGAAGGGGAAAATGGGTTTGGATATGATCCTATATTTTATGTACCGGAATTACATAAAACTTCTGCTTCTCTTACATTAGAAGAGAAAAATCAATATTCACATCGTGCCAAAGCACTTAAAAAATTATATGAAATATTAAAGGAGGAATAAAATGAATCATATTGTATTAGTACATCCAGCAATACCACAAAACACTGGAAATATTATGAGAACTTGTGTAGCAACACATTCTAAATTACATATTATTAAACCAATGGGATTTTCATTAGATGATAAACATATGAAAAGAGCAGGTTTAGATTATATTAAAGATTTAGATATGGAAATATATGAAAACTTTGAAGATTTCTTATCTAAGAATGATGGAGATTTCCATTTCTTTACAAGATATTCTAAAATCTGTTATACAGATCAAAGCTATGTGTCTTCTAAAGACCAATATATATTTTTTGGACATGAACATGATGGTATACCACATGATATATTAAAACATTATATTGATAAATGTGTACGTATTCCTATGGAGGCTAGTGCACGTAGTTTGAATTTATCTAATTGTGTTGCTATTGGAATATATGAGGTTTTACGTCAACAAAATTATCCAAAACTATCTAAGGTAGAGGTCCAAAAAGGTGAAGACTTTATTTACAATGAGTAGAAAACAAGATATTGTATTGTCATTATTACTTATGATTTGTATTATATGCTTTGCTGTGATTGGTGTTGTATTTTGCAAACAACTCTATTATTTTGATATTGATTATTTAAATATTGCTCAAAATACAGGTTTATCTAAAGAAGTTATAAAACATAATTATGATATACTTATTCAATATCAAAGTATCTTTTATCAAGGAGAATTAAACTTACCTGATTTTGTGATGTCATCAACAGGAAGAATTCATTTTGAAGAAGTCAAACGTATTTTTGAAGTTATTCAAGTTACGTTTATGATAACTGGTGTTATATCAGCTATTATGATTTATAGAAATTTAAAACAAAAAGAATATAGGTTTTTATTATTAACTTCAATCTTTACAGTTGCTATACCAACAATATTAGGACTCCTTGTTTCTATAGATTTCAACAAAGCATTTATATTATTTCATCAAATTGTCTTTAGAAATGATTATTGGATTTTTGATTATACAACAGATCCAGTCATTACAATATTACCTGAAGCATACTTTATGCATTGCTTTATAATGATAGTGACTATTATCATAGTTATCAGTATTATATTATATCTTATATATAGAAGAAAAAAGAATCAAATATTAACATCTATTCAATAACAGTTATATTTAAAATATGACTGTTTTTTTATAGGTACAATATAAGATAGGAATTGTTTTATGAGTAAAACAAGAGTATAAAAAATCCCTTTATTGAGGGATTTTATAAAAGGTTTCTCTTTTTTAATTCTTCTTCTAGATTTGCAAGATAATGCAAATGTATTCCCTGCATTCCTAGATCAATCGCAGTATGTATATTCGATAACATATCATCAATAAATAGTGATTCTTGTACATTTATATGATAGCGATCAATAAGTAATTGATAAATCTCTTTTTCAGGTTTAACAACATGTTCGAATCCTGATATTATTCCTCCATCAAAGATTTGAAAAAAATCATAATATTCATTCATTTCTAAAAAAGCTTCTTTATGAAAATTAGATAATAGATATAAAGCATAGCCTTTTTCTTTGAGTTGGTATGCGAGTTGAATGTTTTCTTTTATTGGCAACAACATATTTGTCCAATTATTTAATACAAAAGTAATTTCTTGAGTATAATGTGGGTATCTTGATGTAAGGTTTTGAATAGCTTGATTAATTGTAAGCTTACCAAAATCTAAATCTACCCATTCATCACTAGAAAAAATAATTGCCATTAAATCATTTTTTGTGTTTTCATCGTAAAATTGGTTTAAATATTCTTCTGGTTGAAAACTTAAAAGAACATTACCAATATCAAATATTATATTTTTCATTATTTTTGCTCCGTTCATATTGACTTCATAAAGATAATCCATTATGTTATATATATTCTAGCATGGAGGGAACATGTATGAAAGAATTTTTTGAAAAATATAGTCATTTAAAGTCTGTACTTTATTTTTTTATATTTTATCTTATAGGATTTACTTTCTTAGAAAATAAATTTAATTCTAATGCATCAGTATTGATGACAGATTCTATATTAGATCAATATATACCATTTAATGAATATTTTGTTATTCCATATTTGTTATGGTTTGTATATATTGCTTTAGGCTTTGCCTACTTTATATTTAAAGATCAAGAAAATTTTAATCGTATGTGTTTTTATTTGTTTTGGGGTATGGGAATATCGTTATTGATTTGTCTTCTTATTCCAAATGGGCAAAACTTACGTGTAGATTTAGCTAATGAAAATATATGTCAGCAATTAGTAAGCTTTCTTTATTCTACGGATACATCTACTAATGTATTTCCGAGTATACATGCTTACAATAGTATTATGATGATGGTTTCTTTATTAAAGAGTGAAAAATTTAGAAAACATAAAATCTTATCAGTTATTGTTGTGGTATTATCAGTATTAATTTGTATGTCTACTGTGATGATTAAGCAACATGCTGTTGTAGATGTAATTGGTTCAATAATACTTTCTATCATAATATATATGGTAGGAAAATTAAAATATGGATATTAAAAGTGGTGTTAACGAGATATCTTCTTACATGTTATTTCGTTAATACCTCTTTTTTGTTGTGGTAAGGCATACTTGCGTAAAAATAAGTATGCGCAAGAGATGCATGCTATATACTTAAAATCATATAATATATACTAAAGCCGTGAATAGATGTGATATTTCATAATGAGAAACTTAACCAGAAAAGATTTAACTCCTAGCCTCTATGAAATGAAATGATTTATCACATCTATTTGTTAAATGAAATAGAAGGAGGGAAAGTAATATAATAAATAAAATTTAAATGCACTGCTCAAGGGACAAAATGATATAGAGACGGTGTATTCATTATGCACACTTCATGAAAGCGCTTAATAAAATTTAATCAAAACGGAGGAAAAGTTATGAAGAAATTCTTGAAAGTAGTTTTAGCTGGACTTATGTCATTTAGTATGATGTTAAGTATGGTTATTCCTGCATTTGCTATGGGAAATGAACAAGACATTATCAATGAAATGATTCGTTATTATGCTGCATATCAAACAAAAGCGGATACTGATATTGAAAGATTATGTCAAGAGTTATCTAAAATTGATAAAACAAAAGGTGAAGAATGGAATAAAATTATGGATTATTGGAAATATGTTAATGATGGAATGACTGTTAATCTTAATGTATTACCTGATGGAAATCCAACAGATGATAGTTTATGTATTGTTGTATTAGGATTTCAATTAAATCCTGATGGAACAATGAAAGATGAATTAATTGGACGTTTACAAGTTGCTTTAGACAGTGCTAAGAAATATCCAAATGCTTATGTTGCATGTACTGGAGGAGGAACTGCTAGTGAAAATCCTAATGCAACTGAAGCTGATTTAATGGCTGCGTGGCTAATCGAACATGGTATTGATGAAAGTCGTGTTATTGTTGAAAATAAATCAAAAACAACAGTTGAAAATGCACAATTTACTTATAAAATATTACGTAAAAGCTATCCACAAATTGATACATTATGTATGGTTACAAGTGATTACCATGTACAACGTGGATCATTATTATATAATACACGTTTGATTCTTTCTGCTTATGAAGCTGGTGATAAACTATTAACAATTACTAGTAATGCTGGATATCCTGCTGGACATGAAAGTTATGAACCACTTAAACATCAGGCAAGAAGCTTATGTCAATTAATTGGTGAAAATGAACTTGGAAAACAAATTTATGCACAAGATTTTGATATTCCTACATTATCACAATTGACTGATCTAGAATTAATAGGAAAAGAATCATATAAAGTTGGTGATGATTTAGATTTAAAAGTTATCGCAAAATATGATAGTGATTATTCTAAAGATATCACAAAAGATGCAATCATTTCAGGATATGATAAGACTAAATCAGGTCAACAAACAATTTCTGTTCAATATACTGAAAACGATATTACAAAAACAAAAGATATGATAATCAATGTCACTGATGAATCATCAGTAAATCAACCATCAAAACCTACTCAAACTGAATCTAAATTAGTTGATTTAGAAATTACTGGAAAAGAATCATATAAAGTTGGCGATGATTTAGATTTAAAAGTTGTCGCTAAATATGATAATGGTGACTCTAAAGATGTTACAAAAAATGTAATCATTTCAGGATATGATAAGACTAAATCAGGTCAACAAACAATCACTCTTCAATATACTGAAGATGGTATTACAAAAACAAAAGATATGATAATCAATGTCACTAGTGAAACATCTAAAAATCAATCATCTAAAGCTGTTAAAACTGGTGATACAACTGATTTATATATACAATTAGGATTATTTGCTATGACTCTATTAGGTGGTATTTACTTATATAGAGATAAATTTTCTCATTAAAAGTGTAAAGAATCATTTGTAATTATTGATTCTTACTTCATAATGAGTAATAGACAGCACAAACTCTTGTGCTGTTTTTATTTATGATATTCATACTTGTATGAATATCTTGACTTTAGTCAGTTGAGCATACAGAATATACGAAATAAAAAAACACCTGCTATGCGGGTGGAGCGATAAAAGAGTTATACAAAGAATCACCTTTCCGATATATAATGAAGTTGTCAGGCTATCGTTATATAAGAAAGGAAAGGTGAAATGTTATGGCTCAGAAAGCAAATTCCTTAGCACATACGAAGTGGATGTGCAAATATCACATCGTCTTCACACCAAAGTATAGACGAAAAGTGATATATAATCAACTAAGAAATGATATAGGAGAAATATTAAGAACATTATGTCGATATAAGGGAGTGGAAATCATAGAAGGACATTTGATGGC
>DEPZ01000049.1:0-482 GCA_002359025.1 Erysipelotrichaceae bacterium UBA3379
ATTAGAGAAATTTGGCTAGTTGATATTGAAGATGGAAAAGAAAAATTAGAAATCGTTGGTAAAATGGCTCAACGTATGTGGGATGCTTCACCATATGATGTTAAAGTTCATTTGACTCTAGATAGAAGAGAAGCTTTGAAAGATGCAGATTTCGTAACAACTCAATTTAGAGTCGGTTTATTAAATGCACGTGTCAAAGATGAAAGAATTCCTTTCTCTTATGGATTATTAGGACAAGAAACAAATGGTGCAGGTGGAATCTTTAAGGCATTTAGAACTATTCCTGTTATTCTAAGCATTGTAGAAGATATGAAGGAATTATGTCCAAATGCATGGCTTGTAAACTTTACAAATCCAAGTGGTATGGTCACTGAAGCAGTCATGAAGTATGGTAAATGGGATAAGGTTATTGGATTATGTAATGTTCCTGTAGGAGCTATGATGAAAGAACCTGAAACTATTGATACAACATTAGATCAATT
>DEPZ01000049.1:582-11262 GCA_002359025.1 Erysipelotrichaceae bacterium UBA3379
AAAATCATTGATGCTATGTATGAAGGAAAAGATGGTGGTATTCCAGCAAATATTCATGATATACCATTCTTTAAAGAACAATTAGATCAAATGAAAATGATTCCTTGCGGATATCATAGATACTACTATAGACAAGAAGAAATGTTAAAACATGGATTAGAAGAATATAATACTATTGGAACAAGAGCACAACAAGTGAAACAAACAGAAGAAGAATTGTTCGAATTATATAAAGATCCAAACTTAGATCATAAACCAGAACAATTAGCAAAACGTGGAGGAGCACACTATAGTGATGCAGCATGCGAAACAATCGCATCAATCTACGCAAATAAAAATACACATATTGTTGTAACAACTAAAAACAATGGGGCAGTACCAGATCTACCACCAGAAGCAGCAGTAGAAGTATCAGCGTTCATTGGAGCCGCAGGGGCAAGACCAATTGCATTTGGACCATTACAACCAGCAGAAAGAGGATGGCTACAATGCATGAAGAATATGGAATGGTGTGTAGAAGAAGCAGCGGTCACAGGAGATTATGGAATGGCATTACAAGCATTCATCTTAAATCCACAAATTCCATCTGGAGAAACAGCAAAACGCGTATTAGATGAATTATTAATTGCACATAAAAAATACTTGCCACAATTTGCTGAAAAGATTGCAGAATTAGAAGCAGCAGGTGTGACAATCAAAGATGATGTTGCAAGAGAATTAACAGAAAAAGGATTATAATATCAATGAAGATGGGTTTTCCCATCTTTTTTTCTTTTTAAGTAAAATTATTCTTGTTTATAATTTTATTTTTTTAGTTAAAAATAATATACTATTCACAAAATTACGTTTAATTGTGGAAAAAATTAAAAAAATATACCGAAAACGCTTGCAAATCTATTTTTGTTATTATAATATACTAGTGAAAAGTTTAGTAAAAAAGGAGGAAAAAATATGAATAAAAAGGGAAAGGTATTGGTTGCTGGTGCAATTGCACTGACCATAGTTGGTACAACTATTCCCCAAAATTGGCATATAAGTGCAGCGAGTAATTTGATTTCAAATGATGATTTTGAAGAAATGAAATCAGAAGATATCATTCCATATTCTGGAACTGCTGGTGATATGGCTCTTAGCACTTGGTATTCAAAAAATGGAGGAGCAATCAGTTATACTGGCTATCATGAAAGTGAACGTTCAGCCATGTTGCCATCAAATACAAGTGACACATGGATTAGACAAGTCTTAGATGTCAAGAAAAATACTGATTATGTTTTCAGTGTTTATGTCAAAACTTCATTGAAAAATGCAAGTGCCGTTGTTCAAGTTTTAGATGAAGTAGGAAACAGTATTGATGGTATTGATCAAAAAAATGTCAGTGGTACTGAATGGCAAAAAGTTGAAATTGCATTTAATTCTGGTGAACATAGTCGAGTGACTGTGGGTGTATTAAAATGGACTGATCAAGATGATGCGACATTAAAATCAAATGCTTTTGTTGATGATGCTGTTCTACTTACAAAGCAAGAATATGAAGCTTATGTAAAAAAAGAAGAATCTAAAACAAAATTGGTGAATTATATTGGAAATAGTGATTTGGTAAGTATTACTGATGATGATATTCAACAAAATAGTGGAGATACATATTCATATGAAGTAGGTAAATTTTATTATAATAGTGGTGCTCCTATTACAATAGGTGAAGGTCATGGAGAAAATGCAATAGGACTTGTGTTACCTGATCAAGTTCCTGGGGCTGCAGTTAAAGCAGTAGCAAAAGGCCTTAAACCTAATACAGATTATTTATTTAAATTCTATATAAAACATAATGCAGAAGGAACAGGAACAGCTGTTTATGTTAATGGGGTAGATACTACGAAATTATTTAGTCCAAGTGATGAAATTGGATATACTGGAGGAACTGATTGGAAAGAATATACTATTCCATTTAATACTCAAAATTGTACTGATATTTATGTGGATATTTATAAAGATGGAATCAATAGTTCTACAGTTAATATCAGTGATATGAGAGTTTATGAATCTTCTGTTTATGATAAATATTTAGAAGAAAAGAAAGAGGAAGAATCTGAAGAAGAAAATAATCAATATACAGAAGTATGGCGTGATGATTTTAATACTTTAGATCAAAATACATGGACTTATCAATTAGGTCATAAACGTGGAATTGAACCTCAAGATTATGTTTCTAATAGAGAAAATGTATTTGTTGAGGATGGAAATCTTTACTTAAGAGCAACTGAAAAGGAAAAATATAGAGTGCAATATAATTCAGATGGTAGTGATATAGTGAAGAAATATGATTCTGGAAGTATTGCTACATTTGGTAAAAAAGAATTCTTATATGGAAAAATTGAAATGCGTGCAAAATTGCCAAAAGGTGCCGGTGCTTTCCCAGCATTTTGGACTTTAGGAAATGATTTTACATTAGATGGTTTGGTTGATTCAAAACAAGGTGTTGGTTGGCCAATGTGTGGTGAGATTGATATCATGGAACTTATTGGTCAAAATCCAGATGTACCAGGGACTAGTGATAGTGCTGTTCATGGAACAATTCACTGTGGTTTGACAGAAGATGGAGATAAAGCACAAACAAATCAATACCAATTAAAATCAGGTACTTTCAATGATGATTATCATACATTTGGAATTATTTGGAATCCTGAAACTATAGAATGGTATGTAGATGGTAATATCTATAATACTGTCTTTATCAGTGATTTAGATTATTTCCAAAAACCTCATTATTTATTACTTAACTTAGCAACAGGAGGAGCATGGCCTGGATTCCCTAATGAAGATACTGAATTCCCAATGGATTTTGTTATTGATTATATTAGTTATAGTCAAACTCAAGAACAAAAAGAAGCTGCTGATAGATACTATGCGAGTGCTCCTACATTTGAAGGTGTAAAAGATATCACTATTTCAAGTGAAGATCAATTACCTCAAATTCTAAAAGATGTAAAAGCAACTGATGCAAATGGAAACCCATTAGAAGTTAGCTGTTCAATTAATGATGGATATAAAGCATTATGGAATGGGAAAACAAGAACGAGTGAAATAGATTTCACAAAAGAGGGAACATACGAAATTGTTTATTCAACTATAGGTGAAAATAATATCTATACAAGAGAATGTGCAACATTACATGTATCAAAGTAAAAGAGAGAAGGAAAATAAATCATGAATAAAAAAAGAATACTCAAAGGATTTTTAGCTTGTACATTGGCTTCATCGCTTGTAGGTACAGTTGTGCATTCAACAAGTGCTTTGGTAGATGATTCCAATCTAACAGATAAAACAGTCAAAGAACCTGAGTCTTGGGGTGCAACACCTAATGAAGCTCAAATAAAATATCATGAAGATGAATTAGCAGCATTTATGCATTTTGGAATGAATACATTTACAGGGAAAGAATGGGGAGATGGAACTGAGGATCCAGCAACATTTAATCCAACTGGAGATTTTGCTGAATATGCTGATTCTATGGTAGAAGCTTTAAAAAATGCTGGATTTAAAAAACTTATTGTGACTGCAAAACATCATGACGGATTCTGTATTTGGCCTAGTCAATATACTAAGCATGATGTTGAAAATTCTCCATATAAAAATGGTAAAGGAGATATATTAGCTGAAATTTCAGCATCTTGTTCAAAGTATGATATGGATATGGGATTATATTTATCACCATGGGATGTCAATGCTGAAAGTTATGGTTACTATGATAAAGATGGAAATCCATTGTTAGATGAAAATGGGAAACCAATTGATGGTATGACAATGGATGAAGTAAAAGAAAAAGATGAATTAGATTATAATGATTATTATGTCAATCAAATTGAAGAAATTGTAACAAATCCTAAATATGGTAATAAAGGTCATTTCACTGAATGGTGGATGGATGGTGCCAAAGGAGCAGGTGGAGATGCTCAAGAATATGATATGGAGCGTATCCTCAAAACAATTAAAGATAATGAAAAAGGGATACTTATTTTTGGTGGTGGAACTGAAGGAGGAATCCACTGGATAGGAAATGAAAAAGGTCAAGCAAGTGATAATACTTGGGCAAAAGTAGACTCAGTTAAAGGTGACGGATATAATGAAGCTGATGGATTTACATACGGTATACCTGATGGGGATCATTGGTCAGTACCAGAAAGTGATGTAAGTATTACTGCTGGATGGTTTTATCATGATGGTGACTTACCTAAATCAATGAGTCAATTAGCTAACATTTATTTCCAAACAGTTGGAAATGGTTCTCCATTATTATTAAATGTACCACCAAATAAAACGGGAGATCTTGATGGAAGTATCTATTCTCGATTAAATGAATTTAAAAATGCTATTAGCGATACTTTTAAAGATAATTTATTATCTAGTGGATCTAAAGCAAGTGCGTCAAGTGTATATGAAAATGCATTAGACTATTCACCAACAAAACTTATTGATGGTGATGAAAATACTTATTGGACGACTGAAAAGGGAACAAATACAGGAACTATTGAAATTGCATTTGACGGTGTAAAAGAATTTGATGTGATTTCAATAGAAGAATATATCACTAAAGGACAAAGAATTAGTAGTTTTGATGTAGAATATCAAAATGAAAGTGGAGCATGGATGTCTTATGCTGAAGGGAAAACAATTGGAGCTAAAAAATTATTAAGACAAGAACCTATAAAAGCAAAAGCAATTAGAATTCATATCAATGAATCTTATGCAGAACCTATGATTAGTGAAATAGGTATTTACAAAACAGCAAAAGGTTTTGAAAAAACACAATCTTTACCAGATGCATACACAAAATTTGTCTATGGAGACAAAGGTCTTTCATTTAATCCTGGTTCATGGAATGAAGATGGACAAGGAAATACAGGATGGCATTTACAAGAAGATGGAAGTTGTACTACAACAGATGCATGGGCAAATATAAAATATAGTTTTGATGGTACATATTTTGCTCTTGTAGGGACTAAAGGTCCTAATTATGGAAGCTTTGATATTTATATAGATGGAAAATATATTTCATCTGCAAACTGTAGTGCATCAAGTGAAACACCTGGACAATTATTATATGAATCTCCAACATTATCAGCTGGAAACCATACTATTCAATTGACGACTGGAACAAATAGAAAACCAGTGAATTTTGCATATGGATATTACCTAGGAACAAATGAAGAAGGTTTATTTGAAATTGAAACTGATTCTTATCAAGTTCTTGAAGGTGATAAAATGAAAGTCAAGATTAAAAGAAATGGTGGAGCAAAAGGTGACGTGACTGTTAACGTAACAACTCCTCCGGGGACAGCAGTTCAAGGACAATACTATAAAAATATTACAAATGAAACAATTACATTTAAAGATGGAGAAAAAACAAAATTTATTGAACTTGAAACTTATGATAATTTAGACGTGACTGGAAACAAAGATTTCTATGTAGAAATATTCTCACCTACAGGTGGAGCAAAAATAGGAATGAGAAGTACTGCACGTGTATTAATTATCGATGATGATAAACGATTAGATGATGCATTGAAGGCAACATCAAATATTAGTGAATCATGGTATAAAGCTGAAGGATGGGATGAATTTAATAAAGCTTATCTAACAGCAAAAGAAGCATTAGAAAATGGTGAATTAAGTGAAAAAGAACAAATTAGATTATCTAATGAGTTAATGGAAGCATTTGGAAATCTACAAGCCATTAAACAATATTCTTCAAGAAATGCACTTGTATTACCAGATAATATGAGTGAAGAAAAAATATTAGAACCAGAATTAGGTTTATTGGATTCTGCACAACAAAATATCATTGATAATGAATACTTAAAAATGGTTAATAGTGATAACTTCAGTAATGGACGATTAATTGATAAGATTAAAGAAGGAAATACAATCACAATTCCTTTAAAAGTTGAATATGCAGGAACATATAATTTTGATTTTGCATATAAAGCTGCACAACCAATATCACTTGTCATTGAAGGAAATGGTATTGAAAAACAAGTCATTAAACTTGATGCAAGTGAATCATTAACAAACAAATCAGTTGCTATAAATCTTCAAAATACTGGTTTAAACAATATCGTTATTTCTGCAATGTCAACAAACAAAGCCAATGGCGAATCTTTAGCTATTGATAATGCGAAAGTAACATTAGCTACAATTGCTGCGCCAGAAGTTGAAAGTATTAAGATTGAAAAAGAACCAAGTAAAAAGATTTACAATATTGGTGAAGAATTAGATTTAACTGGTTTAAAAGTCACAGCAAAATATGACGATGGAACAACAGGTGATATTACTGATAAAGTCACTATAACAGGTTTTGATTCATCAACAATTGGTGATAAAACTATAAAAGTACATTACGGTCAATTAAGCGAATCATTCGTGATTACTGTAAAAGGAAAAAGCGATAATGTAGATAACAGTGGTGATAATACAAACGATAACGTTGATCAAGATACACCAACAGACAATACACAAAATAAACCAGGTATATCAGTTGATGAAGATACAAATACAAGTTCACAAGAAACTTCTCAAGTTCAAACAGGAGATCAACAAATGATACTCGTATTTGTAGCAGCATTGGTTATTTCAGGAATTGCATATATCACAGTGAAAAAAGTAAGAAAAGACTAATGTTTAAAAATATGGATATATTCAAAGAATAGTCTATTTCATATGTGAGAAAGTCTAGATATCGCAAACATACTAGGAACGTCAGGAATGACGTTCCTTTTCTATAATGAAATTACCCTTTAGAGAGGAGATAATATAAAATGAGTACAGATAATAAAAATAGTTTAAAAACAGATATTGAAGCTGTTATTACAAGTTATAATCAAGGTTCTTTGATTTTAGAAGCAGTCCAATCATTATGTAACCAAACAATATTACCAAAAAAGATTATTATTGTAGATGATGGTTCAACTGATGAATACTCTCTTCGTATATTACAAGATATTGAAAAAAATTCCGATTTAATCGTTCCCGTTATGTTATACTACAAAGAAAATGGAGGTGTATCATCAGCAAGAAATTTTGGGATAAAAAAAGCACAAGCATCACTCGTTCTTGTTCTTGATGGAGATGATCAACTTGAACCTACATATATTGAAAATGTCAGTCAGTTGCTCTATGACAATCCATCAATGGTTGTCGCTTCTTCTTGGATGCATACTTTTGGCGTATTAGATGCGATGGTTTGCCCTACTGGTGGAAACATCGTACCGTTTCTATCTCACAATTGTTGCCCAGCAACCCATATTCTTCGTAAAGAAATTTATCAACAATGTGATGGCTATGATGAATCTATGCTTTCTGGTTTTGAAGATTGGGAATACTTTTTAAGTATGTTAGAAACTACACCTGAAGCATATATTGGAATTGTGGAAAGACCACTGATCAATTATCGTACAGCACCTGCATCTACAAATATCAAAAGCATGGATAAACGACTTGATCTTATGCGCTATATTATAGAAAAACATATCAATAGTTATCGTCGTCATCTTGTCGATGTATTATTGGATATTGAAACAATATCCAATTTCAGATTATATGGGTGGGAGAATGAAATTGTTCATTCCATAACACATCATCAAGAATTAAGCAAATCATCAAAGGATTTTATAAAAAAACCATCCTATGGTGATGGTGGAATGGCTTGTGCAGTTAGAATTGTTTCAATGCAGAAGTAGATTTATAGCTTAGAAGTTGATATTTAAGAGGAGTTCATTTGCATGATGAACTGCTTTTTATGTAGAAAAATATAAACTCTGTCTATATATTCGCTTGTAAAAATATTTCGTAAAGCTATGAAATGAATGGACTTGATTTTCTTTACCAATGATAATTTTTAAATAAATTATGGTATAATTGGTTGAAATATTTGAACGGAGGAAAAGATATGGAATTAATAGATATCATGAAATCACGTCATAGTGTACGTCAATATACTCATCGAAATATAGAAGACGAAGTAAAAAATGAACTTAGAAAAGTAATAGAAGAATGTAATAAAGAAAGTGGTTTGAATATTCAAATATTCTTTAATGAACCTAAATGCTTTCAAGGGATGATGGCACATTATGGAAAATTTAGAGATGTGCAAAATTATATTGCTCTTGTGGGACATAAAGACGCTAAGTTAGAAGAAAAAGCAGGATACTATGGAGAAAAGATAGTATTAAAAGCACAAGAACTTGGATTGAATACATGTTGGGTTGCACTTACACATGGAAAAAGTGAAGCAATTATAAAAAAAGGTGAAAAACTTGCTTGTTTAATTTCTATAGGTTATGGTGTCAATCTAGGAGTACCTCATAAAAGCAAACCTATGGATCAACTTTGTAAGACTGATGTTCCAATGCCAGAATGGTTTCAAAAAGGAATGGAAGCGGTGATGTTAGCACCTACATCTTTAAATCAACAAAAATTTGAATTTAGATTAGAAAATAATCAAGTCTATGCAAAAGCAAAACTTGGTTTCTATACAAAGACAGACTTAGGTATTGTAAAATATCATTTTGAATCAGTAACAGGTCATAAAGTATTATGAAAAATCAAGAAAATGAAATAGAAAATTTAGCGAAAGAATTTAAAGAATGTAAAGAAATATTAAAGGCTATTGGAGATGAAACGCGTCAGCATATGATATTGACAATGATGCAAAAGGGTCGTTGTCAAGGAGTACGTGTTGGAGATATAACAAAATGTACACATCTTTCACGACCAGCAGTATCACATCATCTATAAATACTCAAAGCTGCCGGTATATTAAAAGTTCGTAAAGAAGGAACATAGAATTATTATTATTTTAATCCAGATATGGAAGTCTTTGATCGTGTCATTCATGTTTTAACGATAGCAAAAAACCTTACTGCAAAATATCATGAATAAGAGAAGTTCGGGAGAACTTCTCTTTTAAGATGTATTTAGTTTGCTAAAGCACAATAACCAGTTTGTTCAATAATATATTGCCCTTGTGGAGATAAAAGATAGTCTTTTAATTTTTGAACATTTTCTTTTTTGTTTGATTTCAATGTGACACAATATAAATAAGTAGATAGTGGATAACTTTGATTTTTAATGTTAGCCGTAGTTGGATATATACCATCTATACTTAAAATCTTTACATGCTCTTCTTGATGTAAACCTTCTAAAAAATACCTAAAGGTATATCCAATAGCTTCTTGTTCTCCACCATATTGTGCTGTTTCTTGTATGATTCCTGTCATCCCTGAAATCATTTCATAAGTTAGAGGCTCTTTTAAAGTAGTCTCACCCATAAAATGTGTCATCATAGATTGACTGCCAGATCTTTCAGGTCTTTGAAAAGCAAGAATCTCTTGATTCTTTCCACCTACTTCTTTCCAATTTGTAAGACTACCATGATAGATATCCTTGATTTGTTGTGTAGAAAGATGAGAGACAGGATTGTTTTCATGAACAAAGAATACAAATCCTTCCTTACCAATTGGAGTATACTCAAATTCAACTCCTGCCTCTTTCGCTTCTTCTATTTGTGATTTCGAAGGTTTGGCACCAAAGAACATATCGATATCACCATTAATTAATCGTGTATAACCCTCAGAACTATTTGTGAAAGATACAATTTTTCCATTTGTAAATTTATAATCCTCGTTGTTTGTATATTTATTTTCTATCTTATCAATATTTTTATAAACGGCTTTCGCAATAGCACTATATACGGGATAACATGCTTCAGCACCATCTAAAATAGGCATGTCTTTTTCATTTTCAATAGTAAATGTACTTGGTTCTTGGAGTTTGACTAATTTATTGTCTTTATTATATGGATAGAAATCAGATAAATCAGTACTAGAATATCCATTCATATAATCAAAATTATGCCCTCCATTATACTTTCTTGCAGGACTGTTACTATACATATAGACATTTAACGAACTTATGATACATATACATAAAAGACCTATAGATATAGGACGTAATGACATTTTAGGTTTTAATAAATAATAAATGAAAAGAACATGAATGAACATAAAGATGACAGGGAAAAAAATATACGTAGCATACAAACCCCATAGACTTGTTATTAATAAAAATGGAAATAAAGGAAAAAGTATTGTAAAATATATATTCCATATAGAATCAGATAAATAACCATTAGAAATTATCATTGATAAAGTAAATATTATAAAAATAAAGAAAAACATAAAACATTGGAAATACAAATAATGTTGATTTAATTTATGTTTTTTATTTAGATAATATATACAACCAAACAATGTAAGACACATCAAAGGAACATGAATAAACATAAATGAACCTATAAAACTAACTAAGGCAATAAAGAAATATAAAAAGATATAACGCGTTACAAAATATTTCACATATTCTAACATAATATCACCTCTTCTTTATTGTAACATAGGGTTAAGGAGAAATTGTGAAAATATATATTGAAATAATATTTTGATAATTATATCATAAATATGAGGTGAAATTTCATGTATGGAATCGGTATAATGTCAGGAACATCATTAGATGGTGTTGATACAGTTCTTGTAGAAATAGAAAACCATGGGATAAATACAAAGTTAAAAGTCATTGAATATAATGAATATCCAATGCCTGCATCAACTCGTATGAAGATAAAACAAG
>DEPZ01000075.1 GCA_002359025.1 Erysipelotrichaceae bacterium UBA3379
ATTTATCTCCCGTATACATTCCTCGTATATCAAGTATTACAAACCCTATTTCTGGAGTTATTAAATCTGAAGGTATTGACGAAATTATTCTAGACAAAGATAAAATAGATCCAGAAAGAACAATTATTATGACGAAAGAACCCGTAGTATATCAAGAAGAAACACAAAATATTATGAACTGTTAGGAGTGAGATGATGTATAACTTTTCTAAAATGACAAATAGATTCAATACAAGTTCATTAAAATGGGATGTCAAAGAAAATATTCTACCTATGTGGGTGGCAGATATGGATTTTGAAACAGCACCAGAAATTATTGAAGCATTACATAAAAGAGTTGATCATGGAATATTCGGATATAATATTATCTGTGATGATTATTATACAAGCATTCAAACATGGTGGCATACTTATCATCATTTCGATATAGATAAAGATTGGATGATGTTTTGTACAGGAGTTGTTCCAGCCATTTCTTCGATTGTTAGAAAAATGACAACTGTTGGAGAGAATGTTTTGATTCAATCACCTGTTTATAACATTTTCTATAATTCTATTTATAATAATGGAAGACATATGATATCAAGTGATTTGGTATATGATGGTAAAGAATATCATATTGATTTTGATGATTTAGAAAAGAAGTTAGCCCTACCTCAAACAACTCTCATGATTTTATGTAATCCACATAATCCTATTGGAAAAATATGGGATTATAAGACTTTAGATAGAATTGGTCAATTATGTAAAAAACACCATGTATTAGTTGTATCAGATGAAATTCATTGTGATATCACTGCACCTGGCCAAGAATATATACCTTTTGCCAGTATATCTCAAACCAATCGTGACATCAGTATTACATGTATCGCACCAACAAAAGCTTTTAATCTTGCCGGTTTACAAACATCATGCATTATTGTGCCTAACGAAACATTGCGTCATAAAGTCAATCGTGGTATCAATACTGACGAGATTGCTGAACCTAATAGTTTTGCTGTTGAAGCATCTATTGCTGCTTTTCAAAAAGGTAGGCCATGGCTAGATGAATTAAAAGTGTATATACAAAACAATAAAACAACTGCTATAAAATATATTCAAATGCATTTACCTGATCTATATGTTGCTCCTTCAAATGCTACGTATTTACTTTGGATAGACAGTAGTCGAGTATGTTCAAATAGTGTAGAGCTTGTTGAATTTATTAAAGAAAACACAGGGCTTTATGTAAGTGATGGTTTAGAATACGGAGAAAATGGAAAACAATTTATAAGAATGAATATTGCATGTCCTAAAGAAAGACTTATGGATGGACTTGAAAGATTAAAAAAAGGTATAAAAGAGTATCAAAATAACAAGCATATTGATACATCTATTTAAAGTATCGTTGTCTTGTCCATACTTTATAAGCATAGAATCCCATTCAATATAAGTATTTGATATATCATGCTTACAAACATATACTGTTATCAAAAGGAAGTGATTAAAAAAATATTTATATTTATTATTATCACAATTCTTAATCAATCTTCTTATATGAAATTCTTGATATAAAAAGAAATAACAAAACATATTCTCATATATAGAAGTTAAAAACAATTATTATTCAATATGTCAATAATAGGAGGTATATTTATGTTAGGAAATTTTGAATATTGCAATCCAACAAAACTTTATTTTGGAGATGATTCATTACATTATTTAAATACGGAACTTAAGAATTATGGGAAAAAGATTCTTCTTGTATATGGTGGTGGTTCTATTAAAAAGAACGGTATTTATGATGAAGTCATCACTGTTTTACATGAAAACAACAAAGAAGTTATAGAACTTTCTGGTGTCATGCCTAATCCAACCCTTGATAAATTATATGAAGGAATAGAATTATCAAGAAAAAATGATATTGATTTTATACTTGCTGTAGGTGGAGGATCTGTTTGTGATTATGCAAAAGCATTATCTGTTTCTATTCATTGTCAAGAAGATCCTTGGGATAAATATTATCTTCAAGGTCAAGAACCAACATGTGAAATTGTTCCAGTCGGTTGTATTTTAACAATGGTAGGAACTGGTTCTGAAATGAATGGTGGTGCAGTTATCACGAATCACCAACAAAAATTAAAGATTGGACACGTCTTTAACGAACAAGTTATGCCAAAATTCTCTATTTTAAATCCACGTTATACTTTAACATTACCAAAGTATCAAATGATTGCTGGAATTTATGATATTATGAATCATATCTGTGAACAATACTTTTCAGGAGATGATGACAATACAAGCGATTATATAAGCGAAGGTCTTATGAAATCATTAATTCATTCTAGTCGTCAAGCTGTTAAAGAGCCTCAAAATTATGAAGCAAGAAGCAATATTATGTGGATTGCAACATGGGCACTCAACACACTTATCGCAAAAGGAAAATCTACAGATTGGATGGTACATATGTTAGGTCAAGCCGTTGGAGCATATACTGATGCTACACATGGTATGACTTTGGCCGCTGTTTCTTTACCTTATTATAGATATATTATGCCATATGGTTTAGATAAGTTTGTAAGATTTGCTAAAAACGTATGGAATATAGATGATCAAAACAAAACAAAAGAAGAGATTGCTTTAGCAGGATTAAAAGCTATGGAAGAATGGATGAACGAATTAGGTCTTGTCATGAATTTAAATGAATTAGGCGTTACAGAAGATATGTTACAAGGTCTCGTTGATGCCACACTTATCATGAACGGTGGCTATAAAGTTCTTACAAAAGAGGAAATCCTAGAAATATTTAAACAAAGTATGATGTAAGATTATACTTACTCAAAAAGCAGATGGTTCATTTCACGAACCATCTTTTTTGTTAAAACATTTAAACAAGCAATACAAAGTTTTATAAAAAACAACTAAAATAACATAAAAATAAAACATCATTGAACTCAATAAACAACTGTAGTATCATCTAATATAATATATTGATCTATTTTAAAACTTTTCGTTAATTAACTGTCTTTATAAAAAGAATTTTATGAAAGGATGATAGATAATGTGGATTATATTTGCATTTGGTTCTGCGATTTTTTCTAGCCTCACATCAATTCTTGCAAAATGTGGAATACAAAAAACAGATTCAACAGTCGCTACAGCTATACGAACTATTATTGTATTTTTCTTTTCATGGCTTATGACTTTTATAGCTGGCTCACAATCGACAATAACAAGTCTCTCTGTTAAAACATGGATATTTTTAATTCTTTCTGGAGTGGCTACTGGAGCTTCATGGATTTGTTATTTTAAAGCACTTCAAATAGGAGATGTCAACAAAGTCGTTCCTATTGACAAGTCAAGCACTATCCTATCAATGATTTTAGCATTTATCTTTTTACATGAAACTTTTACATATATAAGTGGAATTGCTATTATATTGATTGCGATAGGAACATACTTAATGATTACCAAAGAAAAAAATGAAGTCACTCAAAACACCCAAAATAGATCTTGGTTGATATATGCTATCTTATCTGCAGTATTTGCTAGTTTAACATCCATTCTAGGAAAAATTGGTATTGAAAATGTAGAATCTAATTTAGGGACAGCAATGAGAACAACAGTCGTTCTTATCATGGCATGGCTTATTGTCATTGCGACAAAAAAGCAAAGCAAAGTTCATAATATATCAAAACGTGAACTATTCTTCATTTCCTTATCTGGATTCGCTACAGGTGGAGCATGGCTTTGTTACTATAAAGCATTACAAGATGGTCTTGCAAGTGTAGTCATACCCATTGATAAATTAAGTATTTTAGTAACGATTGCTTTTTCTTATATAGTATTCAAAGAAAAAATTTCTAAAAAATCTGGATTTGGTCTTGTACTCATAGTATTAGGGACATTACTTATGGTCATTCCCACATTATAAAATCTTATAATAATCTTTTTTTATCATACTGCTATGCTATTTAAAAGCATGTAAACAATTCAAATATTGATATTTTTCAACAAAAAGATTTGATAACTTTCAATTAATAAAACATAACATAATCTTTTATTTATGAATCCAAAAAGCAAATGATAGTTCATTGCTTTTTTTCATATAAAGCAAAAGAAGTAACCTATTCAGTTACTTCCCCTTTCTAAATTGACATGTCAATTTTATTTAACAACAATATTAACAATCTTATTTTTAACTACAATAACTTTAACGATGTTTTTACCTTCTGTATGAGATTTTACATTATCTTGAGATAATGCCACTTCTTTAACAACGTCATCTTCTTCATCTTTATTGACTGTTATTTTTGCACGAAGTTTTCCATTCACTTGAACAGCCATTTCAATAGTAGCCACTTCTAACATTGCTTCATCATATGTAGGCCATGTTTCATATGCTAATGTATTTTCATGTCCCAATAATTGCCACATTTCTTCACAAATATGTGGCGCAATACAGCTTAACATTTTCACTAAATTCTCTGCATATGGACGATATAATGTTTTTGCCTTATATGCTTCATTAACAAAAATCATCATTTGAGAAATAGCTGTATTGAAACCTAGTGTTTCATAGTCGTTTGTTACTTTCTTAACAGTTTGATGATAAATAAAATCTAAAGCATGATCATTTTCATCAACAAGTTTATCAGATTCAATAATCAAACGATAAACTCTATCTAACCATTTTCTTGCGCCATCAACACCACTTTCACTCCATGGCTTACTTGCTTCTAATGGCCCCATAAACATTTCATAAACACGTAATGTATCAGCACCATAATTTTTTACAATATCATCAGGATTAATGACATTTCCTTTAGACTTACTCATCTTTTCTCCATTATTTCCAAGAATCATACCTTGATGATATAATTTTTTAAATGGTTCTGGATGAGATAAATATCCTTTATCATATAAATAACGATTCCACATACGAGAATACAACAAATGCCCCACAGCATGTTCTGGTCCACCTACATATAAGTCTACTGGTAACCAATGATCCAATAATTTCTTATCACCAAAAGCTTTATCATTATGTGGATCTATATATCGCATATAATACCAGCTACTTCCGGCACTTCCAGGCATCGTACTTGTTTCTCTTTTTCCTTTTTTACCATCAACTTCTACATTTACCCATTCAGTCGCTTTATCCAATGGAGAAGCTCCTGATGAAGATGGTGAATAATCTTCTAATGGTGGTAAAATTAATGGCAATTCATCATCTGATAAAACAACTGATGAACCATCATCAAAATTAATAACTGGAATAGGTTCTCCCCAATATCTTTGTCTTGCGAAAATCCATTCTCTTAAACGATAATTCACTTGTTTTTTACCACAACCATGTTCAGTTAACCAATTTATCATTGTTTCAATAGCATCTTCTTTATTCATCCCATTTAAAAAGTCAGAGTTAATATGAACCCCATCTTGTGTCCATGCTTCTTGAGTAACATCTCCACCTTCTAAAACTGGAATAATATCAATACCAAATTTTTTCGCAAAAGCCCAGTCACGATCATCATGTGCTGGAACAGCCATAATTGCACCTGTTCCATAACCAGCTAAAACATAATCAGAAATCCAAATTGGAATTTCTTTGCCACTAACTGGATTAATAGCGTAAGCACCAGTGAAAACACCAGTTTTTTCTTTATTTAATTCTGTACGTTCTAATTCAGATTTTGTTGCACAGATATCTTTATAATTTTGAACTTCCTGTCTTTTTTCATCAGTTGTAATCTTATCAACAAGTTCATGTTCTGGTGCTAACACGCAGTATGTTGCTCCAAAAAGTGTATCACAACGTGTTGTAAAGACTGTGAATTTATCATCATGTCCTGCAACTTTAAAATCAACATGAGCCCCAATAGATTTTCCAATCCAGTTTCTTTGAATTTCTTTTGTTGACTCAGGCCAATCTAAATCATTTAATCCATCCAACAATTTTTCAGCATAAGCAGGAATATCAATAACCCATTGCTTCATATTCTTACGAATAACAGGATATCCTCCACGTTCACTTTTCCCATCAATGATTTCATCATTTGCTAAAACTGTTCCTAATTCTTCGCACCAGTTCACTGGAATATCAACATTTTTAGCTAATCCATCATTATATAATTGTTTAAAAATCCATTGTGTCCATTTGTAATAAGATGGATCACATGTAGAAATACATTTATCCCAATCAAAAGAAAAACCTAACATTTTCAATTGATTTGTAAATGTTTCAATATTCTTTAATGTAAATCCTTCAGGATGATTTCCTGTTTTAATTGCATATTGTTCTGCAGGTAACCCAAATGCATCAAACCCCATAGGATGTAATACATTATATCCTTGCATTCTTTTCATTCTTGAAACAATATCAGTTGCAGTATAACCTTCAGGATGTCCTACATGCAACCCTTGTCCTGATGGATATGGGAACATATCTAACGCATAAAATTTAGGTTTAGAAAAATCCCAGACATCCGTTTCAAAAGTATGATTCTCTTCCCAATACTTTTGCCATTTCTTTTCTATGACTTTGTGATCAAACGACATTC
>DEPZ01000043.1 GCA_002359025.1 Erysipelotrichaceae bacterium UBA3379
TAGGGAGACCTACTGTTTATTTTATTAACTTTTCATAGATAGCATCAAGATCCACTTCTTGACTACGATCAGTATATTGAGGATTGAAACCTTCCTCTTTTTGATATCTAGGAATAATATGAATATGGAAGTGGTGAACAGTTTGCCCAGCAACTTCATTCATATTTGTAATAATATTAAAACCTTGAGCACCTAATTTTTCTTGAAGTAATCTTGCAATATTTTGAGAAATTCTCATCATATGTGAAAGTGTTGTTCCATCAACTTCTAAGAAATTTTGAAAATGTTGTTTTGGAATGACGAGTGTGTGACCATCAGTTGTTTGAGATAAATCTAAAAAAGCTAAACACACTTCATCTTCATAAACAATTTTTCCAGGAATTTCATGATTAGCGATTTTACAAAAAATACAATTTTCCATACATAACCCTCCATACATTTATTTTACATCAAAAAAAGAATAAGGGAAACCCTTATTCAATATAATCACTAGAAATATTTTTAATTCCTTCTTTAATTTTAGAATCATGAACTTCAAATTCATATTTTGATAAATAATGACCTTCAATATCAGTTTGGGCTTCAGTATCAGATGCAATTGTTGTTTTGATATTATCTGTATTTTTATGATCTGTATCATAAAGATAAATGATTGCATATTGTTCATCAGCTAATTTGATAGCTTCTTTATAAATACCATCTTTTTTAACTTGAGATAAATCTTTTAAAGCTTTTTTGAGATTATCATCTAATGTAGAATTTTTAGTTACCATACCTGCATCTTCTGCATCACTACCATATTCTTCCATTTTCTTATCAAAATCTTCTTCGCTTTTGATTTCTTTAATGATTGATAATGCTGTTGATTCTTTATCAACGACAATCTTTTTAAAACTTGTCACTTGATATTCTTCGATAAGTTTATCAAGATTTTCATCAATATATTTCTTGACTAATAATTCACGTTTAACAGTTGGAATAATTTCATTATTGATAAAATCATCTTTAGAACTATATCCACTGTTTTTTGCATAATCTTCTAAACTTCCATTTGCATATTTTGCATATTCTTCTTCTTTTTCTTTAACTGCTTTATCAATAGCATCTTGATCTGTTAATTCTTTATCAGCAATGGATAATAAAGCTTCATTTAAGACTTCATTAGCACCATAATTATCTAGAAGGTATTCAAAATAATCTTGTTTTGTGATTTTGATATCATCACTACTTGCGATTGTCTTTGTGTCATCAGTGACTTTAACATCATAATTTTGATTTGAACAACCAGTTAATAATCCTAAGCAAAGAAGTGCCATAACTAATTTTTTCATTATTCATTTCCTCCTCTTGCTTCATCTCTTGCTTTTAAAGCATCATCAATAATTTTATTGATTTGTTTTTCGAAAGTTTCATCATCATATGAAAATTCATATGTTTGGAAAGCAAGATAAGACATATATTGATCATATGCAAGTAAAGGAGAATCAATATCGATATTCTTTAATTCATTTTTGATTGTTTCTTTGTCATTACCTGTACATTTTAAAATATAATATCCATCAGTTCCTTTAATTGGTTCACTGATTTCATTTGTCTTTAATGCTAATGCTTTATCTAAAACATCACTACCATAAGTTGTAGCTAATGCAGAAGATGTATCTACAATACCAATATTTCCTTTTGCTGAAGCAGAATCATCATCAGAATAATCACTAGCAATATCTTCAAATGATTTATCAGTCTTTAATAAAGATTTAACCTCATCTAATTTTTCTTGTTCTTGATCTGTTGGATTTTCAACATCACTCATAGAAACTTTGATTAAACTCATATAACGAGGACTTGCATATTGATAATAGTCATCAAAAACTTCATCAAAATTATCTTTAACATATTTCTTTAAAAATTCAGCACGTTGTAAAGAATAGATGATATCTTGTTTATAATCATCCATATTTTTGTATCCAGCTGAAGCTAAAGTACTTTCTAATTGTGTATCAGCTTCATCTCCATATTGATTATCATAAGTCGTTTCAATATTTTCTATCATTTCATTTGTATTTTCTTTCATATCAGAAGTTACGGGGAATTTTTCATTAACAAGCTGATCAAGCACAAACGTAAAAGAAGCACCTTGACTACCAGCAACAGTTGAAAGGTTTTTATAGACATCATCTGCAGTAATGTTTTTTCCTTGAATTGAAGCAATAACATCTTTACCATCATCTTGTACTTTGGATTGGCAGCCACTTAATACGAGTAAGCCTGCTACAGCAAACCCTAAAAGTTGTTTTCTTTTCATATAACCCTCCTTGATTTAAACACTATAATTATACACGATATCGAGATTTTTTCAACAAATCTAGGCTATTACACAAAATTTCATATGAATTTACCATAATATATAGTGTGCATAGCTGAAATCTTGAAATAAAGGCAAATTTATGATTATACTCATCAAATTTTGTATAAAGGAGGTTTTTGTATGTTAGCACATCAAGGGTCATTTACTCTTATTTTGGTATTGTTTATTTTGCTCGTGATTATTTGTGGAATTTGTTAGTAAGAAAGCTCTATAGAAAATTCTATAGAGTTTTTTTATAAAAAATAAAAAAGTGTGGATAATTTTATTATCGTATTACTTGTCAATAATGTGAAAAATACGTAAAATATAAATTCGAAAGGGGCGTGCTTTATGTCAACTTTAAGTATTAAAGATTTACACGTTGAAGTAGGAGAAAAAGAAATTTTAAAAGGAATTAATTTAGAAGTTAAAACAGGAGAAATTCATGCAATAATGGGTCCTAATGGTAACGGAAAATCAACTTTGTTATCAGCAATTATGGGACACCCAAAATATAAAGTCACTCAGGGAAGTATTGAGCTTGATGGTCAAGATGTTTTAAGTATGTCAGTTGATGCTAGATCAAGAGCAGGATTGTTTTTAGGTATGCAATATCCTCAAGAAATCCCTGGGGTTACAAACTCAGATTTTTTGAAAGCTGCGATGAATGCAAGAAGAGAAGATCCAATCTCTCTATTTAAGTTCATTCGTACTTTAGATAAAAATATAGAAGAGCTTGATATGGATGAAAATTTGGCTCATCGTTATTTAAATGAAGGTTTCTCTGGAGGAGAAAAGAAAAGAAATGAAATATTGCAAATGAAGCTATTGGAGCCTAAATTTGCATTATTAGATGAAATAGATTCTGGATTAGATGTTGATGCATTACGTGTTGTTAGTGACGCTATTAACTCAATGCGTAGTGATGATTTTGCATGTGTCATGGTATCACACTATGAAAGATTATTTGAACTTGTAAAACCAACTCATGTTCATGTCTTAGTCAAAGGACAAATTGTTATGAGTGGAGGATATGAACTTGTTGAAAAGATAGATAGAGAAGGTTATGAATGGATTAAAGAATTAGGTATTGAATTAGAAGAGGAAGAAAGAAAACCAATTATCCTAGAAGCTTGTGGGAAAAAGGAAGTTCAATAATGAAATCTTATCAACCAAGTTGTACTTACTATTGTGTTATTCATAATGGTCAGTGCGTTGATTTCCATTTACCTGATCACATTCTTTACCAAGATGACAAGTTTGTCTTTTCAAACAAAGAATCTTTGGAAGTTCAATTCATATATCTTCTTGATGAAAATCAAGAAATGAAAATTCAATATCATGTACAACCAAGAGTACAAGTCGATATTATTGAAACAAAATATTTCCATCAAAATAGTACATTTACAAAAGTGATGAATATTGATCATGATGCTATTGTACATATCTTTAGTGAAAACGATTGTGAAAATAAAGAGAAAGTGAATTGTTATGAAGAAGTTCACTTACAAAACAATGCAATATGTCAGGTTGGATATGCTGAATTATCTGATGGAAGTTTTGAAGCAAAATATCAATATTATTTAGATGGTGAAGGAGCCAATGCAAAAGTGAGAATGGCTATACTATCTAAAGAAGATGAAAGAAAAAATTATGAAGTATCAATTACACATAATAAACCTCATACATATGGACAAATGGATAACTATGGGGTGGTAAAAGACAGAGGAAGACTGACTATTGATGGTATTGGAACAATTACCAAAGGTCAACATGGTGCTTCAAGTCATCAGACAAATAAAATTATGGTATTTGATTCTGAGTGTATAGCTTCAGCAAATCCTTATCTGTATATTGATGAATATGATGTCAAAGCATCACATGCTGCTGGAGTAGGGAAGATGGATGAAGAACATCTTTATTATTTGCAAAGTCGTGGATTAACAAAAACACAAGCGATGCATTTAATTACATATGGATATTTAAAACCAGTTATTGAAGTTGTTGATAATGAAATGATCAAAGAAAGATTTGAACAAGCATTATCAAAGGTAGGTGCTTAATATGTTTGATGCCAAACGTATAAGAAAAGATTTTCCTATGTTAAATGGCAAAACAATGCAAAATAAACCATTGATTTATTTTGATAATGGAGCAACAACATTAAAACCTCAACCAGTAATTGATGCTGTTTGTGATTATTTAACAAACTATTCAGGAAATGCTCATAGAGGTGATTATGACTTATCTCATGAAGTTGATGAAAAGTATGAACAAGCACGAGAGATTGTTAGACGCTTTATTCATGCAAAAAAGGTAGAAGAAATTGTTTTTACATCTGGTTCTACAGATTCACTGAATTTAGTCGCAAATGGTTATGGTAAAACACATCTTTCTAAGGGAGATGAAATTCTAATTACGCTTGCAGAACATGCAAGTAATACACTTCCATGGTTTGATGTAGCCAGTCAAACGGGAGCAGTTGTCAATTATATCGATTTGGATGAAGAAGGAAAATTAACATTAGAGAATGTTAAAAAGGCGATTACAGATCATACAAAAATAATTGCAGTTGCTCAAGTGACAAATGTTCTAGGTTTTGAAGCGCCAATGAAAGAAATTTGTCAATATGCACATGAAAAAGGAATCGTTGTTATTGTTGATGGAGCGCAAAGCGTTCCACATATACCTACAGATGTCCAAGATACAGATGTTGATTTCTTAGTCTTTTCAGGGCATAAAATGTGTGGGCCTACTGGTATTGGTGTGTTATATGGCAAATATGATTTGTTGAAGGAAATGAAGCCAACAAGACTAGGAGGAGGCTCTAACTCACGTTATAATAGCTGTGGAGTGGTCACTTTAAAAAATCCTCCTTATCGTTTTGAAGCAGGAACACCTCATATTGAAGGGGCTATTGGACTTGGAGCGGCTTTAGAATATTTAATGAATATTGGTATGGACAATATTCATCAATACGAATTAGAATTAAGAGATTATTGCATTTCAAAAATGAAAGAATTAGATAATCTTGAAATTTATAATGAACATTCTAAAGGAGCTATTGCTTTTAATATCAAAGGTGTCTTTTCACAAGATGCAGCAAGCTTATTTAATACTTATGGAATTGCTGTAAGATCAGGACAACATTGTGCTAAAATTTTAGATGAGTTTTTACATGTTCATTCTACTTTACGCGTATCATTTTATTTCTATAACACAAAAGAAGAAATTGATACATTTATTGAAGCATGTAAGAAAGGAGATGACTTTTTAGATGCGTTCTTTGGATGATCCTCAATTATTAAGAGAAATTATTATGGATCATTATCAAAATCCTCGTCATAGGGGTCTCGTTGATGATGATTCTTATTCTAAAGTCAATATGAATTCAGATACGTGTATTGATGATCTAGATATTCAAGTTAAATTTGATGGTGATAAAATTGCAGATGTAAGATATGATGGTGAAGCTTGTGCGATTTGTACATCATCAACATCAATCATGACTGAACTTGTTATTGGTAAAACAAAAAAAGAAGCAATGGAAATTATCGACAATTATATGAATATGATTTATGAAAGAGATTATGATGAAGATATGTTAGAAGAAGCCATTGCATTTAAAAATACACATAAACAAGCCAATCGTATCAAGTGTGCGACACTTGGATGGAATGGTCTTGTTAAATTAATAGAAGAAAGTGAGGAATAGACATGGCAATAGATGAACTTGATATTCCTACAAATAAAGCTGAATATGATTTTATAGATGAAGATGTTTCAGTTTTTAAAACACCTAAAGGTTTAAATGAAGATATTGTCAGAGAAATCTCTGCAATTAAACAAGAACCTGAATGGATGTTAGAATATCGTTTAAAATCACTTCGTTGTTTTTTAGAAAAGCCAATGCCTGAATGGGGTGTTGATTTAAGTCAAATGAATTTTGATGAATATACATATTATAATCGTCCAAGTGATAATTTGACAGATAAATGGGACGAAGTACCTGAGACTATCAAAAATACATTTGATAAGCTAGGAATTCCAGAAGCAGAACAACACTTTTTAGCTGGAGCATCTGCTCAATATGAATCAGAAGTTGTTTATCATAATATGTTGGAAGAAGTAAGAGAAAAAGGTGTTATTTTCTTAGATATTGATAGCGGTTTAAGAGAGTATCCTGAAATCTTTAAAAAATATTTTGATACAGTTATTCCATATAATGACAATAAATTCTCAGCATTAAATGGAGCTGTATGGTCAGGAGGATCATTTATCTATGTACCTCCTGGTGTCAAATTAGAAAAACCTTTACAATCTTATTTTAGAATTAATTCTGAAAGAATGGCACAGTTTGAAAGAACATTAATTATTGTTGATAAAGGTTCTGATATTCATTACGTAGAAGGATGTACAGCACCATCATATTCAAAAGACTCATTGCATGCAGGAGTTGTTGAAATTGTTGTTTTAGAAGGTGCAAAATGCCGTTATACAACAATTCAAAACTGGTCTAAGAATATTTATAACTTAGTTACACAAAGAGCAAAAGTCTTTAAAAATGGTTCTATGGAATGGGTAGATGGAAATATTGGTTCTTTAGTGACAATGAAATATCCAACTTGTGTCTTGGCAGAAGAAGGTGCAAAAGGAACATGTATTACAATAGCTGTCGCTGATGAATGTCAAATCTTAGATTCAGGTTCTAAAATGATTCATCTGGCAAGTCATACATCAAGTCAAATTATTTCTAAATCTATTTCTAGAAATGGTGGGAAAGTTAACTATCGTGGACTTGTTAGACATGGAAAAAATATCAAAGATGCGAAAAGTAAAGTTGAATGTGATACTTTAATCTTAGATGAAAAATCAACAAGTGATACAGTACCTACAAATATCATGATGAATAATGACTCAATTATTGAACATGAAGCAACAGTATCTAAAGTTTCTGAAGATCAATTATTCTATCTCATGAGTAGAGGTCTTACAAAACAACAAGCAACAGAAATGATTGTTATGGGATTTATTGAACCTTTCTCTCGTGAACTTCCTATGGAATATGCTGTTGAATTAAATCAATTAATTAAGTTAGATATGAGTGAAGATAGTATTGGATAAACAAAAGATCAGAACAATAATGAAAGAAAAGCGTCTTTTACACGATGAAAAGACGCTTTTTATAAAAAGTTCTCAAATTATAGATACTGTATTATCACATCCAGAGTATCAGCAAGCCAAATGTGTAGGGATTTATGTATCCTTACCAAAAGAGGTTTATACTATACCATTAATTGAACATGCTTTTGCTACAAAGATTGTTTGTACACCAAGGATAGAAAATGGAGTTATGCATTTTTATGCAATTCAATCTT
Organism: Erysipelotrichaceae bacterium UBA3379; assembly: GCA_002359025.1. Taxonomy (GTDB): domain Bacteria; phylum Bacillota_I; class Bacilli_A; order Erysipelotrichales; family Coprobacillaceae; genus UBA3379. The sequence goes on from DEPZ01000043.1 coordinate 7,723, forward strand.
TACAAGATTTAAAAGAAGGACATTTTCATGTCTTAGAACCTACAACAAATCAACGCATAAAACCTCAAGATATAGATTGTATGATCGTTCCTATGTTAGCGTATGATAAAAGAAATTATCGTGTAGGCTATGGAAAGGGATACTATGATAAATATTTTCATAGTGGCTATAGGGGCTATAAATTAGGTCTAGCGTATGATTTTCAAGAAGTTGATCATATTGATGAAGATCAATATGATATTGCATTAGATGAGATTATTTCAAAATAACATGGGTTTCATGTTATTTTTTATTTGTAATCACATATATTGTTGGTGGTGAAAGCAAATGAAAAGAACAATCATCATCTGTTTTGTTATTATTTCAATAATACTTACACTTTGTATAAGTGTATATATTCATATGATTCCATTATTGAAAAGATATGGAGAGCTGGAAGTAGATAAGTTTAATCAATTAATTATTACACATAGCTATTTTACAAGTGAATCACAATATCAAGATCTCGTGATTATTGAAAGAGGAGACAATGATACTATAGAATTGATTGATTTTGATATGATTAAAGTTAATCAACTTTCTACACAGATTGTATTAGATATAGAAAATACGTACGCCTCTCTAGAAGAAAACACTTATCAAGCTAAAGATGAAAGCTATTATGAAAGACGATTAGAAAGCGTCAGTCAAAATGGAATCATCACTAAAGTTCCGTTATTTTCTTTACTGGGATTACCAGTTCCAACATTTCTTTCACCATCTTTTCGTATTTGTTATAAACATCTTGCAAGTGTAGGAAGTTCTATTGAAAAGAATGTAGAAAATTATGGTGTGAATCATATTATGGTAGAATTAAATATCATTATTCATATTAAATTGACAATGATTTATCCATTTTTTGAACAAACTCATCTACAAGATGTACGTATTCCTGTTTTATTAGAGATTTTTCAAGGCCAAGTGCCTCTTGTTTATACAAAACAGTAAAGGAGAGTTTAATGCAGAACATTTTACGTTTATATTACAACTTATATGTAGACCATATACAAGATGGTTATTTCTACGATCATGACTGTTTGTATTATATTTTCTATATTAAAGATGTCCAGCCATTTTTAGAAATCTATTATTGTTATAGGTATGAGATAGAACTATGTGGTTTAGCAGGTTATACAATTGTTGAAAATATATATCAAGAAGTTGTCTCCCAGAATTGTATTGTTTTAAAATATCAGCAATCACCATTTGATTTTATGACATACTTAAATATTTTTTTACAACCTTTATCATTACCTAAAATGAAAATCATACAAAATAAAGAAAGATGGATTCAAAAAATAGATTGTGTCAAAGCAAAATCAAAAGATTATGCTTATAGTTTTAAACATGATCAAAATGTATTGTCATTAATCTATTATTATTGTGGATTAGCAGAAAACAGCATTACTATTCTTAATCATATCTTAAGTCTTAATCAAAATGCTTCTGTATCACTATGTCTTTCGTTAAAGCATCCTATTCATAATAGAATACATGAATTATTAAATCCAGCTTATTATGTCTTTTCATCTCAAGCTAAGCATTTAACTTGTCTATTAGAGAGTGGTATTTTAAATGAAAAATATTTGACTTATATCATGACACCAAAACTATTTAATGTCTATGAAATGCTATATTTTTATGCAAGATTTTTATATTCAGGTACATTTTTCAATCATATGATGACTTGTCGTTTACAAACTCAAGATGTGCAATATTATTATCAAGAGTTAAAATCACAAAAACAAAACTATGAATATATTTATAGGATTTTGTCAAATTATATCAGAGTACCTAAAATTAGTTGGCTATATGATGAATTTATGGTATAATTTTGTTTAGTCAAATGAAAGGGTAAGTTATATGGATTGGTTGAAAGAAATAAGAAATAATGAAAATTTAAGAGAAACATTGATAGAACTGAAACAACATATTCAAAAAGATCATTTTGTAGAAGAACATCAAGAATTAAAAGAAGAATTGATACAATTATTACATCATGAAGATCCAAAAGTCAGAAAAAACAGTGCTTTATTGGTTGGGTGTTATCCTGGCACTGTTGATATCTTATTAGATGCATATAATAATGAAAATACAGAATATGTCAAAGAAGCTTATATCAAAGGTATAAGTCTTCAAGATTGTAAGGCTGTCATGACATCTTTACAAAAGATACAAAGTCAATTATTAAAGCAAGAAGATGGGGTTTCTAAACATATTCAAGCACAACTCAAGATATTAAATCCACTTATCTTAAAATATCAAGGACATAAAAAGAAAGTCATTAAATTAAAACATGAACCTGTAGATGTTGTTTTAACATCTTTGCCATATTATCAATTTGTTTTATTTGAACATGTGATGCCACTACGTTATAAACCTGTAAGTCAAGGTGTATTGGTAAGAACGGAGTCTATCTATGATTTATTAAAAATTAGAGTCTATAAAGATATGCTTATACCATTACAAGGTGCATCTGGGTTAATGATTGATTATGATGATATTGTAGAAGGATTGAAGAGATGTAATATCTTGGAAATTTTAGATAAATTATATGATGATCATGAAGAATTCTATTTTAGAGTTGTTGATGGTATGAGAGAGAAAAATCCTCCATTACTTAATAAAGTTTCACATGCTGTATTTTCTTTGTATCCACAAAGATTATTAAATACGACTGAAAACTATGATATAGAAATTGTGATTAAAGAAGTTAGAAAAGGAAAAGTGAATTTATATTTAAAACTTACACATTTAAAGAATCCACGTTTTGATTATCGTAGAGAAGTAATTCCTACATCTATTCAGCCTTATATTGCTGCAACACTTTTAGAACTTGCAAAACCTTATATGATAGAACATGCAAGAGTGTTGGATCCGTTTGCTGGTGTTGGAACATTACTTATAGAGAGAAATATTATGAGATCAACAAAATTTTCTATGGGGATAGATATTTATGGAAAAGGAATAGAAGCAGCAAAGAAAAATACAAAAATAGCAGGTATGGATATTCATTATGTTCATAAAGATGCTTTACGTTTTGTTAATAATGAAATGTTTGATGAAATTATCACTGATATGCCTACACTTGCTCAAGTGAAAGATGAAAGACAGTTGAAAGATCTCTATGATCGCTTTTTTGCACGTATTTACAGGTGGGTAAAACCTGATGGGTATGTTTTCCTTTATACAAGTGAAATCTCTCTTGTACGCAAGAATTTAAGGCTACAGGAAGGATATTTATCTTTAGTGGAACATTATGAAATCCCAAGAGGAAAGAATATGTTTTATTTCTTTATTATGAAAGTGAAATAGAAGCTCGTAAGGGTTTCTATTTTTTATATATTATATAATAAAAAAAGCTTACGATATCGTAAGCCAATCATTTCTATGGAGCGGGTGATGGGAATCG
>DEPZ01000048.1 GCA_002359025.1 Erysipelotrichaceae bacterium UBA3379
GAAAGACATGAATCTAGACGTATTGATAATCAGTTAAGAGGACGTTCTGGTCGTCAAGGCGATCCTGGTTGCTCATTATTCTTTGTTTCATTTGAAGATGAATTGATGCAACGTTTTGCAAGTGAAAGAATTAAACAATATACAGGTAAATTTTTAGAAGATGAAGCTATTGAAAGTAAGATGGTTACAAAGACAATCGAAGGTGCACAAAAACGTGTTGAAGGACAAAATTTTGATATTCGTAAACAATTATTACAATATGATGATATTATGCGTCAACAACGTGAAATTATGTATAAAGAACGTGATGACATTATGTCACAACAAGATTTAAGTGAGATTGTAAAAGGTATGTTTGATCAGGCAGTAGAAATTGCTGTAAATAGCTTTACAAAAAATGATGGAAAACAATCACTTGTTGATGTTGAAGGTGTATTGAATTATGTATCTAAAAACTATATGTTACTTGCGACTTTAGAAAGTAAAAATAGTGATGTTGTGAAAAATGATCCAAGTAAGCTTAAGAAAAGCTTATCTGAAATTGTCTTTATGCAATATCAAAATAGATTTAATAAAGATTTACCAGCTGAAATTAAACTTGATTATGAAAGAAGAGTTTTATTAAGTGTCATTGATCATACATGGATTAATCATATAGATGCTATGCAAAAACTTAGAAATGGTATTTATTTAAGAGCGTATGCGCAAAGAGATCCATTACAAGAATATACAGAAGAAGGTTTCTATATGTTTGAAGAAATGACAAAATCAATTTCTCAAGATATTTCTAGAAATATTGTTCATATGGGTATTGCTCCTGGTAGTGAACAAGAAAAACAAATACCTGCAGTACAAATTGCTTTAGAGTTTAAAGACTAGATATGGAATTATATGAAATAAAGAATGGGCTTGAAAAAGCCCGTTCTTTACTAGATGAGTTATTTCATTCTATTGATATTGCAGGTTTAGAAAGAGAAATTGAAGGGTTAACTGTTCGTACAATGCAAGAAGATTTTTGGAATAATCCAGATTATGCAAAAAAGATATATGATCAGTTAAATGAAATGAAAAAAACAGTAGAAAGTTATCATCATTTAAAATCATCTTTAGATGATTTAATTGAAACATATGATTATGTGAAAGAAACAGAAGATGATGATTTTAAAGAAGCATTAGATCAAGATTATGAACTTTTTGAAAAAGAATTATCTGATTTTGAAAAAACACTATTATTCTCAGGAGAATATGATCATCATAATGCTATTTTAGAAATACATCCTGGAGCAGGTGGAACAGAGTCGCAAGACTGGGCTGCTATGTTAATGCGTATGTATCAAAGATATGGTGATAAAAAAGGTTTTAAAGTTGAAGTTTTAGATTATTTAGATGGTGAAGAAGCTGGTCTCAAATCAGTTACAATGCGTTTTATTGGGTATAATGCATATGGACACTTAAAAGCTGAAAAAGGTGTTCATCGTTTGGTACGTATCTCTCCATTTGATTCTTCTAAAAGAAGACATACATCGTTTGCTTCAGTGGATGTTATGCCAGAATTTGATAATGATATAGAAATTGATATTGATCCAAATGATTTACGTATTGATACTTATCGTTCTTCTGGAGCAGGAGGACAACATGTCAATACAACAGATTCAGCTATTCGTATTACTCATATTCCTACGAATATTGTTGTGACTTGTCAATCACAACGTTCACAAATTCAAAATCGTGAACAAGCATTGATTATGTTGAAAACAAAATTGTATCAAATGATGTTAGAAGAACAAGCTTCTAAATTGAGTGATATAAAAGGTGAACAAAAGGCTATAGAATGGGGAAGTCAAATTCGTTCTTATGTTTTACATCCTTATTCATTAGTAAAGGATAATCGAAGTGGATTTGAAACAAATAATCCTAAAGCCATACTAGATGGAGACTTGGACGATTGTATATACGCTTATTTAAAGTCAATTGTTAAGGAGGGGTAATATGCCTGCAAATATGAAAAGGACAATCAGAGACACGATACTGGTTATTATTGGAAATGCTATTTTGGCTTTTGGTGTAGCTATATTTGCCGTTCCTTCCAATTTGATTGTTGCTGGAGCAACGGGGATTGCGCTGATAATAACACAGTTTATCCCATTAGAATATGCAACAATTGTCTTTGTGATTAATATGATTATGTTAGTACTTGGATTTTTTGTACTCGGAAAGAAATTTGCAGCAGGGACAGTTCTCAGTTCATTGATTTTCCCTTTTTTCTTAGCATTCTTTGAATCTATACCACAGCTACAACATATTACACAAGATATGTTGTTATCAGCAATATATGCTGGATTATTTACTGGTTTGGGATGTGGAATAGTATTTAGACTTGGATATAGTACAGGAGGTATGGATGTACCACCAGCTATTTTACATCAAAAATTGGGAATTTCTTTAGGCGTTGCGGTGTATGCATTTGATGTCATCATTTTACTTGGACAATCATTCTTTACAAGTTTTGAAGGTATTTTATATGGTATTATTACAGTCTTTATTACTGCGATTGTTTTAGATAAAGTGATTTTAATGGGTGAAAAGAACTTACAGGTCTTTATTATCTCAAAGCATCATGAGGCTATTGCAGAGGCTATCTTCAATGAATTGGATAGGGGTTGTACATTTGTAAATGTAACAACAGGTTATTTCCATCATTCACAAAAAGCAGTTTTATGCGTTGTGGATAATCGCCAATACACAACAATCAATGATTTAGCAATGAATATAGATCCACAGGCATTTATCATTGCTAATGAAATACATAGTGTTAAAGGTAGAGGATTTACTCTTCCTAACATAGATTTAGATAAAGAACAATTAAGAGATCATGTATAGATTCTTAATCATACAAATAGGATTCAAGATTTATCTTGGATCTTTTTNNTTTTTTGTTATATAACAGTATATAACACTTGACAACAGTTTACTACTGTTATATACTGTTTATGAAAAGAGAGGAGATATTATGAAGATTATAATCAATCATTCCTTAATGATTCCTATATATGAACAGATTATTGATCAAATCAAAACTCTTATTAGAAAAGGTGAACTAAAAGAAAATGATAATTTACCATCAGTAAGAATCTTATCTAAGGAATTAAGAATTAGTGCTTTAACAGTTAAAAAAGCCTATGACATATTAGAACAAGAGGGATTTACAATTACTGTTCATGGAAAAGGGACATATGTTGCAGCAACGAATACAGAAAGATTATTAGAAGAACAAAGAAAAGAAGTTGAAAATGATTTAGAACTTGCTATTCAAAAAGCAAGACGATGTGGAATCAGTGATGAAGAGATCAAAGAACTCTTCGAACTCATATTGGAGGGATAAATATGTTGAAGATTGAGCATGTAAAAAAGAATTATAAAAATTTTTCTTTAGATTGTACTATGGAAGTTAGACAAGGCCAAGTGACTGGACTTATAGGTCAAAATGGGGCTGGTAAGAGTACAACCTTTAAAGCAGTTTTAGGATTGATAAAAAATGATGGTGGCTATATTGAAATTCTAGGCAAAGAGGTATCATCTTTAACAAAAGATGATAAGCAACAATTAGGAGTTGTTTTATCAGATTCTGGATTTAGTGGCTATTTATCGATTCAAGATATTATTCCTGTTTTAGAGAACTTGTATAAACAGTTTGACAAAGAATTCTTTTTACAAATGATAGATAGATTTCAATTGCCAAAAGATAAGAAAATAAAAGAATTTTCTACTGGAATGAAAGCCAAATTAAAAATCTTAGTCGCAATGAGTCATCATGCAAAATTACTTATATTAGATGAACCAACTGCTGGTTTAGATGTTATTGCAAGAGATGAATTATTAGAAATGTTAAGAGACTATATGATACAAGATGACAATCGATCAATTCTTATTAGTTCTCATATATCTAGTGATTTAGAAACATTATGTGATGATATATATATGATACATGATGGGAAAATTGTGATGCATGAAGATACAGATATTTTACTTAGTGATTATGCATTATTAAAGGTGGATGAAGAACAATTTCATAGTTTAGATAGACATTATATTTTAAGATATATAAAAGAAAGTTATGGATATTGTTGTTTAACAAATCAAAAACAATATTATATTGAAAACTATCCTCAGATAGTAATTGAAAATAGTCATATTGATGATGTTATGACAATGATGATAAGAGGTGAAAAATAATGAGAGGTTTATTATTAAAAGACTTTCATCTTATGAAAGTTCAAAAGAGTTTCTTTATTGTTATTTTAGTTGTTGCCTGTATTATGTCTATCAGTATGGATGATCCAGCATTTATTATTGGCTTTTTAACGAGTGTTGTGTCTTTATTTACAGTGAGTACTATTTCTTATGATGAATTTGATAATGGTTATCCATTCTTGCTTACATTACCTTTTTCTAGAAAAACATATGTGAAAGAAAAATATGTCTATGGTCTTATTTTAGGATCGTGTTCATGTGCGATTTCAACTATCATAGCGACTGTTATGATGTTATGGAAAGATATACCATTAACAAGTGATTTATATATAGTATCATTGGCAATGATTCCAGTTGTACTCTTGATTGAAGCTATCATGATTCCTCTTCATATAAAGTTTGGTTCAGAAAAAGGTAGATATGCATTAATAGGTGTCATTGGTACTGTGGTTGTTTTGGGATTAATCATTAAAAAGATAATTGATATCTTTCATATCAATGTATTACCTGTGATAAGTTTTATTTCTTCTATTGGATTTATGATGTTTATGTTCATACTTATTCTTATTGCTCTTGCTTTCCTTTTTGTTTCAATGCAAATAAGTATAAAAATCATGTATAATAAAGAATTTTAAAGGCTAGCCTATATCTTGAGATATGGGCTTGTTTTTATTTCTGTTCATATGATTTATATTAGCTATATTGGTAAGATTTTGGTATAATGGCAAATAAAGGGGGCTTATATTGTGTGGATGAAATATTTAAAACCATTTCGTAAGCAGGCAACGATTGGTTTTTTCTTTAAAATGATAGAAGCTATGTTGGAATTACTTGTGCCAATAGTTGTTGCAAATATTATTGATAATGGTATATCTCATCATGATACTGGATATATATGGAGTCATGGTATTTTGTTGTTTGTGTTGGCTTTTGTGGGGTATGCTTGTGCTTTGGTATGTCAGTATTTTGCTTCGTATACTTCACAAAGTTTTGGAACATATTTGAGAAATGATATGTTTAAAGCAATTAATGCGTATGATTTTGAAAATATTGATGATATGACAACACCATCATTAATGACAAGAATGACAAATGATGTCAATCAATTACAATTAGCAGTTGCAATGGCTATAAGACTTGTATCAAGATCACCTATATTAATTATTGGATCGCTTATTATGGCTTTTATGATAGATGTGAAGATGGCACTTATCTTTTTTGTCAGTGCTCCATTATTGGCTTTATCTATTTATCTTGTTATTTCTAAATCTTTACCAATTTATTTAAAGATTCAAAAACAATTAGATAGAGTTTCTATGATATGTAGAGAAAATTTAAGTGGAATACGTGTTATTAAAGCTTTTTCTAAACAAGAATATGAACAAGATAAATTTTTACAAGCAACCAAGAAACAAAAGGATATGCAAATAAGAGTAGGAAAATTATCTGCATTATTAAATCCTTGTACCAATATCATTGTTAATATAGCTATTATTTGTATTTTATACATCGGGGGATTACGTGTAAATATAGGGAGTCTTACTCAAGGAGAAGTCATAGCTTTGATTAATTATATGAATCAGATTCTTTTATCTATGTTTGTTTTTGCTAATGTGATTGTTATATTTAATAAAGCCAGCGCAAGTTATAAAAGAGTTCAAGAAGTCTTAGATGTTGAACCATCTATTCATGGTGGAAGTCAAATACAGGATGAACAATATCAAAATCTTGTCTTATTTGATGAAGTTTCTTTCTGTTATAAAAATGCAAAAGCATTAGATCATATTAGTTTTGATATGAAAAAAGGAGAAACCATAGGTATTATAGGAGGAACTGGTTCAGGAAAATCAACACTTGTTCAATTGATATGTCACTTCTATAAAGCCTCAAAAGGACGTATTTACATTAAGGATATACCTATTGAAGATTATGATATAAAAGAATTAAGAAAAATGATAGGTATCAGTTTACAACAATCTTTATTATTTAGTGGAACGATTGAAGATAATCTCAAGATGGCATATCCACAAGCATCAAGTCAAGATATACAAGATGCATTAGATATTGCCCAAGCTCATTTTGTTTATGATTTACCTCAGGGGTTATCTACAAAGATAGAGCAGGGAGGAAAGAACTTATCTGGTGGACAAAGGCAACGTTTGACCATAGCAAGAGCGCTTGTGAAAAAGCCTGAATTATTGATTTTAGATGATAGTAGTAGCGCTTTGGACTATGTTACAGATGCAAAGCTAAAAAAAGCAATTGCTAATATTCATTTATCAACAATTATCGTATCACAAAGAGTAAGTAGTTTAATGCATGCTGATAAGATTTTGGTATTGAGTCATGGAGAACTTGTAGGGATAGGGAATCATGAGGAATTAATGAAATCATGTGATATCTATAAAGAGATTGCATCTTCTCAATCTATGGGGGTGAATTTATGAATGTCCAAACAATAAAAAGATTATTATCATTTTGTAAACCCTATAGAAAATATCTATATTTGATATTAATATGTTCATTAGGTCAAATTATTTTTACATTGTTAACACCTATCTTTATAGGACAAGCAGTAGATACACTTATAGGTGTTAATCGTGTGGATTTCTATCATTTATATATAAAGATAGTTTATATTCTTTTAAGTGTAGGTTTGTCTTCACTATTGAGTTGGAGTGTTATGAGATTATCTAATCATATGACTTATTCTATTACTTTAGATTTAAGAAATGAGTTGTTTGAAAAATATGAGACATTACCATTGGAATATATTGATCAACATGCTCATGGAGATTTATTGAGTAGGATGATTAATGATATTGATTTGATTGGTGATGGTTTGTTACAGGGGTTTACGAATTTGTTTACAGGACTTTGTACAATATTAGGGACAATTGTTTTTATGGTATATATTCATGTTACTATTGCTTTCATAGTGATTATATTAACACCATTATCGCTTGTTGTTGCAACACTTATTGCCAGAATGACATATAAGTTTTTTCAGGAGCAATTGTCTTTAAGAGGAGAAATAGGTGGATATATAGAAGAGATGATTGGTGGACAAAAGGTTGTGAAAGCTTTTGGTTACGAACAAGAAAATCAAAAAGTTTTTGAAGAAATCAATCATCGCTTATATGTAAGTGGAGTCAAGTCACAGTTTTTAGGTGCTCTAGCAAATCCAAGTACTCGTGTTGTCAATAGTATTGTTTATGCTAGTGTATGTATAGCTGGAGCTATGCAAGTTGTATCTGGTTATATGAGTGTGGGTGCTTTATCAAGTTTTCTAAGCTATGCCAATCAATATACAAAACCATTTAATGATATTTCAAATGTCTTTACAGAATTACAAACAGCTTTAGCAAGTGCATCACGTATCTTTCAGTTATTAGACACACCTAGTGAAGTGAATGCACCACATCCTGTCGCACTTTTTCAAATACAAGGACATGTAGAAGTAAAGAATATATCTTTTTCATATCAGTCTAATAAACCTTTTATTCAAAATTTAAGTATAGAAGCCAAACCCGGTGAAACCATCGCAATAGTTGGTCCAACTGGATGTGGTAAAACAACACTAATCAATTTACTTATGAGATTTTATGATCCTCAAAGCGGAAATATCTTTATAGATGATATCAATATACAAGACATGGATAAATATGATCTTCGTAGTTTATATGGTATGGTCTTACAAGATTCATGGTTGTTTTCAGGAACAATCAAAGAAAATATTTCATATGGGAAACAAGCGACAGATGAAGAAATCATAGAAGCAGCCAAACAAGCACATGCTCATAAATTTATTATGCAATTAAAAGATGGTTATGATACATATATATCAGAAGAAGGAACAAATCTATCACAAGGTCAAAGACAACTTCTTTCTATCGCTAGAATTATGCTTGTAAAACCACCCATGTTAATATTGGATGAAGCAACATCTTCTATTGATACACGTACAGAAAAGCAAATTCAAGATGCATTTGATCGTATGATGGAAGGAAGGACAGCATTTGTTGTTGCACACCGTTTATCTACAATACAAAAAGCAGATTGTATACTTGTTATGAAGGATGGACAAATTATAGAAAAAGGAACACATGAAGAATTATTAAAACAACATGGGTTCTATCATGAACTTTATTATAGTCAATTTGATCTTATGTAAAATAAAACACTGCTCATCTGTAGCAGTGTTTTATTTTCGTATTCAAAACGGGAAAACGAATACTTTTCATATTTGGGACAAAGACATAATATCATATAATTTATATAAATATTTTCATATTATGAAATGTAAGTGCTTACTTATAAAAATGAGAATATAGATTTATATATTATTGTGTTTTAGTCATAAGAATTTCAATAATAAAAAATGTTGTTTCACTATTTTTCCCTTCAACAATATAACGGTTATCATGCTGACCTACATAGAGTTCAACATATTCTAAAGGTCTAATTTCTTTTTTGTATTGTAATGTGATATCACTAATATAGCTATCTTTATGTATAGAGTAGTCTAAACAGTCTAAAGCCCATTGAATATAGCGAGTATTGTTCATATGTTGATTGGTATCAACATCACTATAGAGAACTTGTCTTGTCATAACATGAGACATTTCTATATCAATAGATATATTATGTGGTTCTTCTAAAATTATATCATGATCTATATTAGGAATTGTTAAACCTATTCTTTTAGGTGATGTCATACGTCTTTTTTGCATATCAATGATTGTCCATATTGATGAACATGTCCCAATTGTACGGCCATCTTTTTTTAGAAAATAATATCTTGGAAAAGCAACATGAGCTCCTTTACCAGGAATTGTAGAAAATTCAATGAGATCATTATAATAAATAGGTTCAGTAAGATGTAGTGATTGTTTAGCAACAATCCAACCATATTTCCCCATCATATCTAAACTCCATAATCCAATCTCAATAGCATTTTCTGTTGCGATATTAGATAATTCATTAAAAAGATGACACAATTGATAACGTGACATATAATCAACTTCATGTATTTCTATTCTTTTTGTTTTTGTTGTTAGATATTTCATTATTTCACTTCCTCTTTGTACTATTATATATGAAAAATATAATAATTTCACATGTTTTTGATTTCTTCTATAGCTTATGTATTTTATAGAAACGATATGACTTGAAAATAAGAAAATAAATTTGTCAATAAAAGTGTTAACTTTATAAGACTTAGGTACATAATAATAAATGTCCGAAATAATACATTATGAAAAGAGACAATATATGTATAGTGAAGGATTCTTAATATGAGTATTTTATAGTTCATCGGAGGACTTACAATCGCAATTGTATAGTCGATAAGATGTCGAGTGCGCTCGGTTTTTATAATCGAGTGCTTTTTTTAATCAAATGCTTGCAGCATTTTTAAGAAATGATAATGATCCAGCACTTGCAACATTTGCTGTATTATTTGGTGGTATATTTAATATTTTTGGTGATTATATTTTTGTATTTACATTTGATATGGGGATATTCGGAGCAGGTTTAGCAACTGCATTAGGAACAACTTTCTCTTTTATTGTCATGATGACACATTTTATCAGTAAGAAAAATACATTGAGAATTGTTAAACCACGTCAATTTATTCAACAAATAACAAAAATATCTATTACTGGTTTTTCAACATTCTTTATTGATGTTGCAATGGGTATTTTAACAATTATGTTTAATAGACAGATTATGAAGTATTTAGGTACAAATGCTTTATCAGTTTATGGAATGATTGTTAATATTTCTACGTTTGTACAATGTTGTGCTTATAGTGTAGGGCAAGCATCACAACCTATTTTATCAGTTAATTTTGGAGCACGTAAAGCCTATAGAATTCTTGAGGTTTTAAAATATGCACTTGCTTCTGTAGTATTCTTTAGTGCAGTCTGGATGATTGTTATATTGTTAAAACCAATGTTGTTTGTGAATATTTTTATGACACCAACAAAAGAAATTGTAGACATTGCGCCTACAATTGTAAGAATATATGGATTATCATTTATTTTGCTTCCATTTAATATCTTTTCAACATATTATTTTCAAGCAATACTAAAGCCAAAAGCAGCATTTGTTGTATCTGTTTCTAGAGGATTAATTATAAGTGGTATCTTAATAATGATTCTACCAATGTTGAATGCAGATGCTTTATGGTTTGCTATGCCAATAACAGAAGTGATTGTTGCAATATATGCGGCAGTATTAATGATTAAATATACAAAGCAATTGTTTATATAGAGAGGAGAACATATCATGAGTCAATTTCCTAGTGAGTTTTTATGGGGTGGAGCGATTGCTGCCAATCAGTATGAAGGAGCTTATTTAGAAGGAGGAAGAGGTCTTTCTAATGTGGACTTTATTCCAGCCGGTAAAAATCGTTTTTCAGTAGCATGTGGGGATGTAGATCCAAAAGTATTAAAGGATGAAAGATATCCCTCAAGATATGCTGTTGATGGGTATCATCATTGTCTAGAAGATATTCGTATGCTTGCACAAATGGGTATAAAAGTCTTTCGTTTTTCTATTTGCTGGTCACGTATATTTCCTAATGGTGATGATCATGAGGTTAATGAAGAAGGATTGAGATTTTATGAGAGCATGATTGATGAATGTTTAAAGTATCATATTGAACCACTTATTACAATAAATCATTTTGATGTTCCATTACATCTTATTGAAAAATATGGTTC
>DEPZ01000058.1 GCA_002359025.1 Erysipelotrichaceae bacterium UBA3379
GTATACGAAGATGTTTGATAAAAGATTATTAAAGGAAATGCCTGAAGCAATCGTTTTTGTAAAAAGACAAGTCATTTATCAATGGGTTGCATTGATTACAAATATTGTTTTTACTTTGGGTATATGTAAAGTATTTATAGATTTATATAACAATCTATTAACAATACCAATGATTATAAAATATATCATTGTAGCAATTGTTTTATTTATTATAAGAGCAGTGGTTTTAAAGAAAGCCAGTCAATGTTCTTATCAAGGAGCAAGTTATGTGAAAACACATTTAAGACAAAAATTGTTTGAAAAAGTTTTAAGTTTAAAAAATCATTATCAAGATTATGTGTCTACAAGTGAACTTGTTCAATTATCTGTAGAAGGGATTAATCAATTAGAAACATATTTTGCATTATATTTGCCTCAATTGTTTTACAGTGTTTTAGCTCCTCTCACATTATTTGTGGTGATATCATTTTATGATTTTGTAAGTGCGATTATTCTTTTTATATGTGTACCACTTATACCTATTTCAATTGTACTGGTACAAAAATTTGCGAAAAAGTTATTAGCCAAATACTGGGGAAGTTATACGACACTAGGAGATAGCTTTCTAGAAAATCTTCAAGGTTTAACAACATTAAAAATCTATCAAAGTGATGAATATAAACAAAAGCAAATGAATCAAGAAGCAGAAAACTTTAGAAGAATTACTATGCGTGTATTAATTATGCAATTAAATAGTATTAGTATTATGGATATTGTTGCTTATGGTGGTGCAGGTCTAGGAAGTTATTTTGCGATTAGTCATTTTTATGATGGAAGTATCACTTTATTCGGTGCTTTATTAATAATACTTCTATCGTTTGAATTTTTTATTCCACTAAGACAGCTTGGATCATTTTTCCATATTGCCATGAATGGTATAGCAGCAAGTGATAAGATTTTTAAAGTTTTAGATATTGAAGTGAAAAATAACGGAAAAGAAACATTAGATGACAAAGATATTTCTATTGAATTTAAAAATCTCTCTTTCCAATATAACGAAGAAAGAGAAATATTAAAAGATATATCTTTTGATATTCAACCACAACAATTCATAGGAATTGTAGGAAAGAGTGGTTCTGGAAAAAGTACAATTGCAAAAATATTAATGGGATACCATCAAACATATTCTGGTTCATTACTTGTACAAGGAAAAGAAAGATATATGTATGATGATAGTGAATTTATGAAACATGTGATGTATATCACTCATGATCCTATGATATTTAAAGGAACATTAAGAGAAAATCTTGATGTTTTCAATCAGTATGATGATGAAAAATTATGGCAGGCTTTAAAGAAAGTATGTTTAGATGAGTATTTCTTAAGTCAAGATGGTTTATCTACAGTTTTATTGGAATCGGGAAGTAACTTGTCTGGAGGACAAAAACAAAGATTAAATCTAGCGAGAGCTTTATTACAAGAAAGTCAAGTTTATATTTTTGATGAAGCAACAAGTAATATAGATGTTGAAAGTGAAGAAAATATATTATCTGTTATTCATGAATTATCAAAAACGAAAACAGTTATTATGATTACTCATCGATTGAGTACTGTTGAAGCATGTGATCGTATTCTTGTCATGGAAAATGGTCAATTGGTTGAACAAGGAAATCATCATGATCTTATAGAACAACAAGGTCAGTATTATACATTATTAAAGAAACAAAGTGAATTGGAGGTGTTTACAAATGAATAATGAATTAACAAATTTTCAGGTGATTATGCGTTTGATTCGTTTGGTAAAGCCTCTGACAATTCCTGTGATTGTTGCTATTACATTAGGAGTGCTAGGATTTTTATATGCTATAGGTATACCTGTCTTATCAACAATGGCAATTATGCAGATATTGGGTATGACAAGTCATTTTGATTTACAATGGATACTTGCTATTTTGATTCTTCTTGCAGTGTTAAGAGGTGTATTACATTATGGAGAGCAAGCATGTAATCATTATATTGCTTTTAAGTTACTTGCTATTATTCGTGATCATGTTTATACAGCATTAAGACGCTTGGCTCCAGCTATATTAGATGGAAAAGATAAAGGAAATCTCATTTCATTAATTACAAATGATGTTGAATTATTAGAAGTATTTTATGCTCATACAATTTCACCATTCTTTATTGCAGTATTGACTTCAGCTCTTTTATTGATTGCTTTTGCTCATATACATATTATAGCAATGATGATTGCGCTTATTGCGTATATTGTAATGGCAGTGGTCATTCCATTTTATGTGAATAAAAAAGGAAAAACAATTGGGCAACAGACAAGAGATGAAGTAGGAAATATGAGTAGTTATATTTTAGAAAGTTTTAGAGGACTTTCTACAATTATGCAATATCAATTTGGTCAAAAACGTACTCAAGATATGTTAGAGAAAAGTCTACATATTGAAGAATTACAGGGGAAACTTAAAAAGATTGAGTCATCACAAATTGTATTTTCTCAAATTCTCATTTCATTAAGTGCAATGATGATGTTTATTGTGATGTATATGATTTCTTTCAATCAAGATATCACATTCTATCATATTGTGATGTCAACTGTTATGATGTTATCAAGTTTTGGTCCTGTGTTAGCCTTATCTAATCTAGCGAATAACTTGCTATCAACATTAAGTAGTGGGAGAAGAGTTATAGCTATTTTAGACGAAAAAGAAATTGTTGAAGAAGTCAAAGGCCAAGACTCAAGTGAATTCGGTGATATTCAAATTCATGACGTCTCTTTTGGATATGATGATGAAATCATTTTAGATGATTTGAATCTTGTTTTAGAAGAAGGAAAAACAACAGGAATTGTAGGAAAGAGTGGAAGTGGGAAATCTACATTGCTTAAGTTAATCATGAGGTTCTATGATCCTACATCAGGATTTATCACTATTTCACAAAAACAACTTGAAGATATCAATACAAAAGATATGCGTTCAATGTTTGCTTATGTGACACAGGAGACTGTTTTATTCCATGATACAATTTACAATAATATCAAGATTGCTAATTTGAATGCATCTAAAGAAGATATTATTGAAGCTTGTAAAGAAGCAAGCTTACATGAGTTTATTATGACATTACCTCATGGTTATGATACAAAAATAGCAGAGCTTGGTTCATCTTTATCTGGTGGTGAAAGACAAAGAATTGGTTTAGCAAGAGCTTTTTTAAGTGTGGCACCATGTATATTATTGGATGAACCAACAAGTAATCTTGATGTATTAAATGAAGCTATTATCTTGAAATCATTACAAAAAACAAAGAAAACACTTATTCTCGTTACTCATAGAAAATCAACTATGAAAATTGCAGACAACGTCATCAAAATGAAACAAGGTAGAGTGAGTTAATGGATATAAATAAAAAAAGAGAAAGAGAAAAAGAAGTTGTTGGATTAATGATTCATTTATATTGTCAACATCATGATGATATCAATGAACAAGAAATGATGGAGTATGCAATCCAAAGAATAGAAAAATGTCCAATGGTGGAGACAAAAACTTTTTGTAGTCAATGCCAAATTCATTGTTATAGAAAGGATATGAAAGAGAATATTAAAAAAGTTATGCGTTATAGTGGTCCTAGAATGATGTTCTATCACCCCATACTTGCGATGAAACATATGCTATTAAAATAAGGAGGTCAAGATGAAGGTTATATATTTTATAATTGGTATAGTTTGTTTTGCGTTAGGAGCTATTGGAGTGGTTTTTCCAGTACTTCCTACGACACCATTTTTACTAGCAGCAGCATTTTGTTTTACAAGAAGTTCAAAACGTGTCAATGATTGGTTTATACAAACAAAATTATATAAAAATCATCTTGATTCATTTGTAAAAGAAAGATCAATGACATTAAAAACAAAAGCTATGATTTTAAGTTTTGCAAGCTTAATGTTATTGTTCCCTTTTATTTTTATTGATAATATCTTTATGCGTTGCTTTATTATTTTCTTATATATATTTAAATATTATTATTTCGTATGTAAGATAAAAACAATTCCTGAAAATTTATATGAATAAGAAAAAGGCCTATGATAAGAGAACCAATACTTATCATAGGCCTTATGGTTTTTATTCTACAACTGTAACATTAGCTGCTTGAGGACCTCTATCTCCTTCAATAATATCAAATTCAACAGATTGTCCATCTTCTAAAGTTCTGTATCCTTCAGCGTTAATAGCAGTAAAATGAACGAATACATCTTTATGATCTTCATCATTAGTGATGAAACCATATCCTTTATCAGATTTAAACCATTTAACTTTACCTGTACTCATATGAAGTACCTCCTTTATCATTCGCAAAAAAATCAGTACTTCATTTTTAAATTTATTATTCAATTTTTTAAAATTTTGTAATATTTTTGAAAATTTAGTGATCTGTTCCTTGCTTATATCGATTATATCATATCTATTTACAACAAACAAGGAATGTTTTCAATAAAACATATATAATATAACCGGATTTCCTTGATAATATGGAAATCGGGTATAAATAAGTTGACAGAAATACAAAATAGTATCACAATAATAAGCAAAGAGGAGATGAAATCTATGATAGAAAAATATGCAAAATTGATTGTGAGACAAGGAGTGAATCTTCAACCAGGACAAGAGCTTGTTATTGACAGTTCTATAGAATGTTATGAACTTGTAAGAGCTGTTGCGAAAGAAGCTTATCTTGCTGGTGCCAAAGATGTCATTGTTTTATATAGTGATGAAAAGATTACAAGATTAAGATATGAAAATTGTCCAGTCGAACATTTTGAAACAATACCTCAATATTTAGTAGAATTAAGAAATCAATATGCTTTAAAACATGCAGCTATACTGACAATTACTTCTAATGATCCAGAAGGACTTAAAGGAATAGATCCAATGAAATTACAAACATGGTCGAAAGCTTATCATCAGGCATGTAAGACATTCTATGATCATTTGGATTTAGGGATTGATCGTTGGTGTATTGTTGGTGCACCAAGTCAAGCATGGGCAAATAAAGTATTTCCTGATATGAGTGATGAGGAAGCGATTGATGCTTTATGGAAAGCTATTTTTAAAGTGACACGTTGTGATCAAGAAGATCCTATTGAAGCATGGAATGAGCATCGTCGTTCTTTTGAAAAAAGAATTAAAATCTTAAATGAGAGTCATATCAAATCATTGCATTATACAAATCAATTAGGTACAGATTTAACAATAGAAATGAATAAGGGATATTTATTTGCTGGTGGTGGAAATTATACAACTGATGGTATTTATTCTTTTCCAAATATGCCAACTGAAGAGATATTCAGTACACCATATAAATATGGTGTAAATGGTGTTGTCTATAGTTCTATGCCTTTAAATTATAATGGTAATATTATAGATGAATTTTCAATGACATTTGAAAATGGACGTATTGTTGATTATCAAGCAAAAGTGGGTTATGATGTTTTAAAAAGTATTATTGAAACTGATGAAGGTAGTCATTATTTAGGTGAAATGGCTCTTGTTCCATACCAATCTCCAATTAATCAATTAGGTATTTTATTCTATAATACATTATTTGATGAGAATGCATCTTGTCATCTTGCGATTGGAAAAGGATTTGGTGAGTGCATTGAAAATGGTCTTCAAATGACAAAAGAAGAACAATTAGAAAAAGGTGTTAATGATTCATTAACACATGTAGATTTTATGATTGGTACAAGTGATTTATCTATAGAAGCATTGTTAGAAAATGGAGAGACTTTAAAAGTATTTGAAAATGGTAATTTTGCATTTTAAAAGGGAATTGTTTTCCCTTTTTTATAATCTATTAAGTTTGTCTTGATTTAATAGAGAGGCTGCTTCTTGATCAGCAATGACTGTAAAATTAGGGTGAAGTCTTAATATTGTTGCTGGTATTTCATTGCTGATTGGTTCTTCTATAAATTTTTTAAGAATCTCAGCTTTTTCTTTTCCGTTCACAATCATTACAAGATGTTTTACACGCATAAGACTTTTAGGTCCCATTGTAATTGTATAAGGTTGTGTAGGTCTATCTTTATAAGTGGGATTAACGGCTTGCTTGTCTTTGAATTCAAGACAATATGTATAACTATCTAGAGGTGTACATCGAGGACAATTGCCACAGAAATGACCATCCCAGCCTAAACCAATGACCATGACATCAATACCACCAGCAAGTCTAATTTCTTCATCAAAATCTTGCCAACCTTCTAATGTAGGAATATGAATACGATCATCTTCAATATGTGCTGGTTTAAAAAATAATTCTTGCATTTCATCCCAGTTGCTTCCATGAGGTTGATTGATGTAAGGATTATCATCAAAGAGATAGTATTGAATATCTTTAAATTTATCTTGATCTTTGACTAATGGAATCATCATTTCGTATAGAGTTTTAGGAGAACGTCCTGATGTAAGAGAAATATTGACTCTTTTATCTTGCATCATTGCACCTAGTAAGATATACATAGCACTTTTACTCATTTCTAATTCATTTTTTTCAATAATTAATTTCACACTTATCACTCCTTTGGCATCGTTTTCTATTTTTAGTATAAAATACGTATCAGTTTTGTCAATTCATTTCTATTTTTTTTAAAATAAAATCAATCTAGGCATTTATAAAGCTATGTTTGAAGTTTTTATACATGACTATAATAAAGTTAATAGAGAAAAAGAATTGACAAAAAGGCAGAAATTGAGTAACATTTAGCCTATATGTGTTAAAGGAGGAACTCTATGTCTGATTTTATAGATCAAGTAAAAAAACGTAGAACATTTGCGATTATTTCCCATCCGGATGCTGGAAAGACAACTCTTACTGAAAAGTTCCTTTTATATGGAGGAGCAATCCAAGAGGCTGGTATGGTTAAAGGAAAAAAACAATCTAAGCATGCAGTCAGTGACTGGATGGAAATAGAAAAACAAAGAGGTATTTCAGTAACATCATCAGTATTACAATTTAACTATGATGGATTCTGTATAAATATATTAGATACACCAGGTCACCAAGATTTCTCAGAAGATACTTATCGTACCTTGATGGCTGCAGATAGTGCTGTCATGGTTATTGATGGTTCTAAAGGGGTAGAGGAACAAACACGTAAGTTATTTAAGGTTTGTGCTATGCGTCATATTCCTATCTTCACATTTATTAATAAGATGGATAGAGAAGCGAAAGATCCTTATGAATTAATGGAAGAAATTGAAAGAGAATTAGGTGTAGAAACATGTGCAGTCAATTGGCCTATTGGTTGTGGTAAGGAATTTAAAGGTGTCTATGAAAGACAAAAAGAAGAAGTTATTCGTTTTATTCCAGTACAAGGTGGTAAAAAAGAAGTCGATGTTGAAGTTTTAAATGCTCATGATGAAAGTTTAAAAGAAACATTAGGTGAAAGCTTATATCAACAATTACAAGATGATATTGAATTATTAGATGGTGCAGGTGCTTCTTTTGATTTAGAGAGAGTTCAAAAAGGTGAACTATCACCAGTATGCTTTGGTTCAGCATTAACAAACTTTGGTGTAGAGCCATTCTTGGAACATTTCTTAGATATGACAACAACACCATTACCACGATTAAGTGATAAAGGTGAAATTGATCCATTTAGTGAAGATTTCAGTGGTTTTGTCTTTAAGATTCAAGCAAATATGAATAAAGCACATAGAGATAGAATGGCATTTATTAGAATTTGTTCAGGTAAATTTACAAAAGGTATGGAAGTTTTCCATTATCAAGGAAATAAAAAAATTAAACTGAATCAATCTAAACAATTAATGGCTGAAAATAGAGAAGAAGTAGAAGAAGCTTATTCAGGAGATATCATAGGTGTTTTTGATCCTGGTATTTTCTCTATTGGAGATACTTTATGTACAGCAAAGAATAAATTTGCTTATGAAGGTATACCAACATTCGCTCCAGAACACTTTGCTTTGATTAGAAATAAAGATACAATGAAACGTAAGCAATTTGTTAAGGGAGTAGAACAAATCGCTCAAGAAGGAGCTATTCAGATCTTTACAGAATTAGGTGGAGGTATGGAAGAGATTATTGTAGGTGTTGTTGGTGTCTTACAATTTGAAGTCTTAACATATCGATTAAAGAATGAATATAATGTTGATATTATTTCTAATCCACTTCCATATCAATATATCAGATGGATTAAAAATGATAATATTAATTTAAAATCATTAAATCTATCATCAGATACAAAGAAAGTGCAAGATTTAAAAGGACAATATTTATTACTGTTTAGTAATGAATGGGGTGTTCGTTGGGCAAATGATAAAAACCCTGAATTAGAGCTTGCTGAATTTTCTAAAAACTAGACTTTGGATTTTCTAAAAGAGAAGACTTGTCTTCTCTTTTTGGTTTTTAATCATCTAATACTTTTTATATCATAAAAAAAGTGTTAAAATAATTCTGGAGGCGAGAGCAATGGCTAATGCAGGGAAAAGATGTTATTGTCGTTGTATTAAAGAAATGACAATAATTATTTCGAAAAAAGAAGAAGTGCTCTTCGCATATAAAAAGATATACCCTTGTCAAATGAGAACAAGTGATACACAAATGAATAATTATAAAATTTATGGAGAAGAATTTGCTTTAAGTTGTAGTGAAAATGAATTCAAAGAATATTTTCGCTTGATAGAACATCATTCTTATCAAGAATGATGGGAAAGGGTGGTTGTTTTGGAGAAAAAAACATTTGAGATATCAAACCTATTAAGTGCAGATGAGATCAACGCTTTAAGCTTAGCCTTAAATGAACATGAACAAGTCTCACATATGAAGATTAATAAGGATAGCATTGTTTTTAATTGTATCGATATTCATGCTTTAAGTGATGATATATCTAAGATTAAAAAGGATGTTGTCATTAATGAAGTTGTAGATGGGAAAAAAAGAGAATTTGACTTTGCTAGAGTACAAGAAACAAAACATTATTTTATGTTTAAAAACTTGTTAACTGAGGAAGATATTGAGTTGTTTTTAAAACGTATTCAAGAAGATAAAAAGTATAAAGATGTACAATATGATCAAGCAAATAAAGTCTTAACTCTCACAACATCTAGAAGAGATGTGATTAGTTATTTAAGAAATACATTGGCTAAAATTAATCCATCTATAGAAATAATAGAACATCATAAACCTATACGTTCACAAGACGTATTTAATCAAAAGTATCTATATATGTATTTACGTATTGCTATATTATTAGTATTGTTAGCTTTGGCGTTCATTACATCTAAAGATCATACAATAATGACTCCAGTTTTATGGTTTATTGCTATGCTTGTATTGGCTGAAAGAATTATAAAAAAAGTGATTGGACATTTTAAACAAAAACAATTCTTTAAGGAAGATGTATTGGTTCTTTTAGGATGTGTATTTGGAATTGTATCCCAAGCATATGTTGAAACATGTATTGCAGTGGTATTGTATCAAGCTGTTGTGCCAATTTTAGATAAAGTATTAGAACGTTCGTTGAATAAGATAGATCGAACAGTGACATTACCAGAAAAAGGGAAGAGAGAAGAAAATGGTGAAATTGTCGAAACCTCACTCTATGATTTCCAAGTTGGAGATACAATGGTTGTTGGAAGTGGTGAGACAGTGATGATTCCTGGAACTGTTATGGAAGGAGAATCATTGATTAGCACTTATTCTTCTACAAGTACATATGAACTTCTAGAGGCAAGAAAAGGTATTCATCTTAAGAGTGGTTATGTTAATGTTGGAAAAGAAAATCTCTATGTTCAAATTGATGAAACATATGAAAGTTCTAATTATATAGAACTTATGAATATTGCTAGTCAGGCACCTGTGTATGAATCTAAGGTTGAACATTTGACAAAGAAATTATCTCAATTCTATACACCTGTTATGTTTGTAATAGCATTGATTATGTGTGTGATTTTACCTATTATTGATTTTGAACAATATTCTCGTTTTATTCATGTAGGAGCGGTATTCTTGATATTATCAGGTGCTTTATCAAGTGAACAATCAACATCATTAGGGATGTTAGCGGGATTTGCTAAGGCATTTGAAAATGGTATTATTGTTGAATCATCTAAAGGGTTAGATGCTATTAATGGTGCAGCGACTATTGTTTATGATCGTTTTGATGGTGTAGAGGTCACAAATGAAGAATTAGAATTATTTAGAAAGCTCTCACATATGGGAAGGGTATTGGTGATTTTTAATGATGGACCGGTTGCTTTGGAAAATGATCAATATACAATATATAATGATTTAACTATAGAAGAGAAATTAGAAAAAATGGATTCTTTTATAGGACCAGTTGTTTATATTGGGGATAGTTTTAAAGATATACAATTATTACAAAAGAGCTATGTAGGAATTTCTAGAGGTGGTCTTGCGAATTCTAAAGTTGTTGAAAGTAGTGATATTGTTTTAATTGATTCTGATTTAAATAAAGTCTTTGAAACATTCTTAATAGCAAGAAAAATGCGTACAATTGCTGTGTTTAATAATATTTTTACAATTGTTATGAAGTTAATTGTTATATTTGCAGCTTTATCATTCAATGCACTTCCATTATGGGTTGCTGTGATTGCAGAAATGTTGGTTAGTGTTATTGTTATGAGTAATTCAACACATATTTTAGAGTAGAGTGATCTACTCTTTTTTTGGAGGGAAGAGTATGAAAGTTGTTGTGGCTTTAGATTCATTTAAAGAAAGTATGAGTGCCACTTGTGCATGTTTAAGTGTGAAAGAAGCATTATCTGATTTTGCTACAGTCATTATGTCACCTATGGCTGATGGAGGAGAAGGGACTTTAGAAACGCTTGTAAGTGCAATGAATGGAACAACGAAAGAATATATTGTTCATGATTTATATAGAAAGACAAGAAAAGTGACTATTGGTTTTGTTGGAGATATTGCGATTATAGAGAGTGCAAAGGTTTGTGGCTTGGAACTGGTAAAGGGAACGAAGAATGCTCTTTATACTTCATCATATGGACTAGGTGAATTGATTCAACATGCTATCAATCAGCAGGCTAAGACAATTATGATTTGTTTAGGTGGAAGTGCGACTAATGATGGAGGAATAGGAATGTTGAGTGCTTTAGGTGTTCATTTTTATGATGAACATCATAGAAATGTGAAACCAACATTAGAAGGACTTCATCAAATCAAAAGTTTTGATATGACTGATTTTTCTATTCCTAAAGATGTATCGATTATAGGTGTTTGTGATGTAGAAAATATGTTGTGTGGTGATTTAGGAGCAACATTTGTCTATGGTCCACAAAAAGGTCTCATAAAAGAAGAACTATCTTATCATGATCAAGCAATGAATGATTATGCGAAAATGATAGATCATTATCTAGGTCAAGACTATCGCTATGAAAAATCAACTGGGGCAGCAGGAGGACTTGGTTATGCTCTTCTTGCATTGTGTCATGGCAAGCTTCAAAAAGGTGTAGATGTTGTTAGTCAGATATCTTATTTAGAAGAGAAAATTAAGGATTGTGATTGTGTCATTGTAGGTGAAGGCAAGATGGATAAGCAGACGCAATATGGAAAAACACCTTATGGTGTTTTACAAATAGCCAAAAAATATCATAAACCTGTTTATGCATTTGCAGGAAAGATAGAAGATAAAGAAGTTTTGTATCAACTAGGATTTGCTAGGCTTTATACAATCACTCCTGAAGGTATGCCTTTACAACAAGCATTAAAAGAAGGTCAAGAAAATTTAAAGAAATGTGTCAAAGAACATAGAAAGGAAATATTGTTATGAAATATACTGTTGATCAAGAAATATCTTTGATGGAATTTTTATTAAAAAAGACATCAAAGAAAAGAAATGATATTAAAAATTTATTGAAGTACAAAAATGTAATGGTTGATAACAAAGTAGAAATATATTATGCATTTATGTTAAAACCTGGACAAGTTGTAGAAATTACAAGAAAAAAACAAACACCATTAGAGATTCTTTATGAAGATAAAGACATTGTCGTCATTAATAAACCATGTGGTTTATTAAGTGAACAAACTGGTCTAGAAAAAGAAAAAACGGCATATCATATCATGAAACAATATTTATCATCTCGCAGGGAAAATATCTTTCTTGTGCATAGACTCGATCAATATACATCAGGTGTTTTGATGTTTGTGAAAAGTAAAAAACTATATCAAGAATTAACTCATAACTGGAATAAATATGTAAAGGTAAGAGGGTATATTGCGATTGTTGAGGGGAAAATGAAGAAACCAAGAGGAACAATTGAAAATTATTTGGCTGAATCGAAGAGCCAAAATGTCTATATAACAAGTAAAGATAAAGGCAAGAAAGCAATTACGCACTATAAAGAAATTAAATCTAATGGTAAGTATAGTATGTTAGAAGTTTATTTGGATACAGGTAGAAAGAATCAAATACGTGTACATATGTCTTCTTTGCATCATCCTATTATTGGAGATCATAAATATGGAGCGAAAACAAATCCTATAAAAAGATTAGGATTACATGCACATGAATTGATGTTTGTACATCCATTTACATTAGAAGAAATGAGGTTTGTATGCAAAGTACCAGAAAGTTTTGAAAAAATATTTAAAAAGTATTGACATTTTTACTACAAATAGGTATTATGGTTAAGTAAATGAAAAGTAGTGGAAAGAAGAAGTGCCTGCTTCTCGCCCGATTGAGTTGATTGATGGGCAAATGTCACTAAGATAGATTATCTTAATGTCAATGTGTGGGTACTTTATGTGCTCACTTTTTGTTTGTACTACAAATATTACAGGAGGTGGCTATTATTAGCAAGTATAACAACCAATCAAATGATGACTTGGTGAATGAAAAAATTCGTTTTAAAGAAGTTTTAGTGATTGATCAAAACGGAGATCAATTAGGAGTGATGTCTCGTAATCAAGCAATTAGTGCTGCATATGATGCGGATTTGGATTTAGTTTGTGTTGCTCCAAAGGCAAAGACTCCAGTATGTCGTATTATGGATTATGGGAAATATCGTTTTGAACAACAAAAGAAACAAAAAGAAATGAAGAAAAATTCAAAAGTTGTCTCTTTAAAAGAAACGCAATTATCTCCAACAATTGATGTACATGATAAAAATGTAAAATTAAAAAGAACATTAAAATGGTTAGAATCAGGAGATAAGGTGAAAGTAGCAGTGAGATTTAGAGGAAGACAACTGGCTCATATTGATATTGGTCAAAAAATACTCGATGATTTCGTCCAAGAATGTTCTGATTACTGTGTTATTGAAAAACCAGCAAAATTAGAAGGACGAACATTAACTGCTATATTAGCACCAAAGAAGAAATAACAGGAGGATAAGTATTATGCCAAAAATGAAATCACATAGTGGTCTTAAAAAACGTTTAAAAAGAACAGGATCAGGAAAATATAAACGTGGACATGCGTATGTTTCACATTTATCTCATAACAAAACACATAAACAAAAGAAACATTTAGCAAAAGCAACTTTAGTACACCCTTCAGATATGAAGAGAATTAAATCAAGATTACAAGGGTAATAGGAGGAATAAATAATGGCAAGAGTTAAAGGTGGATATACAACTAGACGTAGAAGAAAGAAAATTATTAAATTAGCCAAAGGATATTTTGGTTCTAAACATAAATTATATAAAACAGCTAACGAACAAGTTATGCATTCATTAGCTTATGCATATAGAGATAGAAAGAATTTAAAACGTGAAATGAGAAAATTATGGATTGCTCGTATTAACGCTGCAGCTAGAATGAATGAAATTTCATATTCTCAATTAATGCATGGTTTAAAATTAGCTAATGTTGAAATTAACAGAAAAATGTTATCTGAAATCGCTATTTGCGATCCTAAAGGATTTACAGCAATCGTTGATACTGCTAAAAAAGCATTAGGAAAATAATGAACTGCACAATGTGCAGTTTTTTTGCATAGAAAGGAGTTTAAAATGGGGGCATTGATTTTAGAAGGTGGGACTTTTCGTCCAATATTTTCATCTGGTGTCATGGATGCACTTTTAGATTATGATATACATTTTCCATATGTTATTGGTGTTTCAGCTGGAATAACAGATGGATTTTCATATGTATCTAGGCAAAAGAAACGTAATTTAGACATTTTAATGAATCATAGACATGATAAAAGATATGTAGGAATGCGTAATTATTTAAGTGATAGAAGTTTATTTGGCTTAAAGTTCGCATATGAAACAATACCTAATGAGATATATCCGTTTGATTGGAAAACATTTTTAGAAAGTCCAACAACCATTAAAGTAGGTGTTACGAATGTACATACAGGCAAGTGTGAATATTTAGATGGAAAACAATTAGATAAACAGTGTACGATGTTAAAAGCAACATGCGCCATTCCTTTTGCATTTCCAGTCATTACATTAGATGGTAAGCAATATTATGATGGTGGTATATGTGATCCTATACCAGTGAAAAAAGCAATGGCAGATGGTCATGAAAAACTTCTTGTTGTTTTAACAAGACCTCAGGAATATAGAAAAAGCTTATCTCGTTCTAATGTTATTGCAAGTCGATTATTAAAGAAGAAATATCCTGCACTTGTGAAACCATTACTTACACGTCATGACTATTATAATGAGACAGTCAGATATTGTGAACAGTTAGAAAAAGAAGGAAAAGCAATTATCTTAAGACCAACATCAGATATACAAATTGACTCTTTTGAAAAGGATTTAAATAAAATCAAACGTATATATGATTATGGTTATGATGAAACAGTCAAACGTATAGATGAAATTAGAGAATTATTAAAATAATCTCTGATAGAAATTTTTTATAATAATCTGAAAATGTGGAGTGATCAGATTATCTATGACTCATGATCAGTTCAATAAAGATGATTTTGAAGTTGCTCGAGAAAATAATGATTTATTTAGAATAAGATTATAATGAGATGAAGAAGTATATCCAGATGATATACTTCTTTTATAGTTGTTAAAGGAGTTTATTTTATA
>DEPZ01000060.1:0-11082 GCA_002359025.1 Erysipelotrichaceae bacterium UBA3379
TCCATCCCCTTAACTACTATCTTAAGAGTTTGTAATTTCGATATAAATGTAGAGCCAAATACGAGACCCGTACGTTTGGTTCAATGGGAGGGGCAATAGAAATCTATTCTATTCCTCTACCCTATTATTTTTTGTTTTCTTTGCTTCAAGCCATAACATATGTAAAACTTCAATTAACATTTTTCTAACATCAGATTTTAGTAATGTGAGTTCTTTGATACCAGCTAAGATATGTTTATATGAAATATGTGATAAATCAGAAAATGTTTTTAATCCTAATGATTCAAATAATCCAAACATAGCTTCAATAAATGCATGTTTATCTTCATAACTTAATTTTTCTAAAAAGATAATGACTTTTATTGCAAACTGTACACTTTCATATGAAAGCTCATCTTCCACAAATCCGTAAGGTGTGACTTGCCATGAATAGGGATTATGTTGTAACATGCCAGTATATTGGCTATTAACAACACTATAGTTTTCCTCATGATTTAAGACGATTCCAAAGAAAGAATAGTGTGGAAGATAACTATGGATGCGTGGTAACATCTTTTGGTATTCAGGAGATTGAATAATATCATTTTGAAATCCTGGACCATCGTAGTTATAGATGAGTTGAATACGTTCTTGTATATCTTGATCACAAAAACATCCAGCATACATGGCTAAGTTTCCACCTTTAGAATGTCCTGCTAATAGTAAAGGACGTGCTTTCTTGTATTGAAAATGTTTGATAAATCTTTCTTTAAGATTTCCTAAGTAAGGATTTTTCAAGCTTTGTATTAGAGAATGTTTATATGGAAAGCGACTAACATGTTCTAGATAGTTTGCTGCTGAGATTTGTGCAGGCACTTTACTTTCACAAAGCATTAAAAAGTCTTCATGCCAACCCACTAAGGCTTCATCTGTACCGCGATAAGCAACAAAGAGAGTTTGGTCTTCTAATAACAATGTTGTTGCTGAAAATTGTTTGATAAGTTCTTTATCAATTTCATTGATATAGCTAATGATTTGTATGTTTTGATATCTTTTGGCATGAGCCATTAATTCAAAAAGATGATGACTTTCATTATAAATATATTTCAGTTCATCAGGTGACATCGTTTCGTTTCTTTTGGTATATAGTACAAAAGCATCATGTAAAGATAGTGGTTCTTGATCAAGTTCGATAATAGAATCAAATTTGACATAAGATAACTCACTAAATATGAGATAATCTATCTCATTATATGCGATATCTAAACATGATAAATCTCCACGCCATAATACATAATCATAAAGTGTATTTTTCAATAGACTCACCACCTTATATTTGTTTTTTTATATTCTACATGAAATATTTTTAGAAATCAATTTATAGATTGTCGAATTTTGATGTGCAAAAATGGTAGGATTTTTGTAAGATATGAGTTAAAATATATTTACTGGTACAAAATCATAAAAAATAATAAAAAGAAAGGGATTTCTTTACAATCAGCACCGTACCAGTGAAAGACCATTTGTGGTCTTTTTTTATATGTTGTTGTTTTATTGCAAAATATGAAAAAATATGTTAATTTAACAAGAAGAGGTGATATCATGGACAATAAATATATCAAACGCATTGTTTTTGCAATAAGTCTGATAATGAGTATCATTTTAATGATTATGATTGTCAATGCAAAAATCTTACCATATATTTATATGATAAGTATAGGTATTGTTTTATTGATTATGCTGATAGGTGAATATTTTTTAATATTTACACGTAAACCAAAAAGCAAGCGTTCTTTAATTACGCAAATATTGAGTTTGATTTTAAGTTGTGTCATGATTGTTGGGTCTTTTGCTTTTTATAAAGCGACACAAGCTGTAGATTTAATGACATCGCAATCATTTATGCAAAGGGCTATATCGGTTGTTGTCTTAAAAGATTCTGTTATTAAAAATCAGCTTCAAATTCCTAAGCATCAATTAGGTTATTTAAATTCTATTGATGAAGAGACAATGAATTATGCAATTGATAAAATTAGTGATGATTTAGGAGATATTGATGTAAAAGGAATAAAAGATCCTTCGTCATTAGTTCAGGATTTATATAATGAAGATGTAGAGGCGATTATATTAGATGAGGCATTTAGAAGCTTAATAGAACAAGATCATAAAAATTTTAGTGAAGAAACAAGAGTTGTCTATCAAGTGACACAAGATCAAAAAATGGTTATAGCAAAAGACGTTGATGTTACGAAAAAGCCATTTCTTGTTTATATTAGCGGTAATGATGAGTACGGTGATATTAAAACTGTATCACGTAGTGATGTGAATATGTTAGTCACTGTAAATCCTAATACAAAACAGATTTTATTATTAAGTATACCTAGAGATACGTATTATCCTTTACATAGAAATGGTCAATATGATAAATTTACTCATGCAGGTATTTATGGCTTACAAGAAAGTATTGATACTTTAGAGGATATGATACAAGAGGATATTAATTATTATGTACGTATGAATTTTACTTCATTTATTAATATTGTCGATGCTTTAGGAGGGATTACTGTATATTCTCCACATGAATTTACAACTGTGAAAGGAAATTATCATATTCATAAAGGAGAAAATAATCTTAATGCCAAAGAAGCATTATCATTTGTAAGAGAAAGAAAAGCATTTGTAGATGGAGATTTTGAAAGAGGGAGAAATCAACAAAGAATGATACAAGCTATTGTTAAAAAGGTTTGTTCACCTGCAATACTTACATCTTTTACAAAAGTCATTGACACAGTGAGTGTGAGCGTAGAAATGAATTTAACAACTGAAGATATTAATGCATTGGTAAAAATGCAACTCTCTTCTATGCCGACTTGGGATATTCAAACTTATCAAATTCTTGGTGATACTGATGAACTTCCTTGTTATTCATCTGGAGGCTTAACAGCTTCAGTTGTTGTCCCATATGAGTCATCACTTTTACAAGCGACTGATTACATCAATCAGATGATGAACAATCAAAAAATAGATATACAAAAAGGAGAATAGAAAAATGAAAGAAACTGTATTATTATATCATGTAGAAGGAGATACAAGAGATAAAATTTTAAATATCCTTAATCAATTAGAAATTGAATATAAAGATATACAAGAGAAAGATATTCATCAAAAAATTGGATATCTTTTGGATATACCTGGATATGAAAATTCAAAGGATAAGATTCCTGAAGCAACATTAGATCATGAATTTGTATTTTTTGCATATATGACAGATGAACAACTTGATATTTTATTGCAATTATTTAAAGCAAGTCAAGTTCCATACATTCCATTAAAAGCAATGCTTACTGACTCAAATGTTGAATATAGATTTTATGATTTATATCATAATGTTCAACATGAATATGAACAAATATCAGGACAGATTTTATCTAAGTCAATTTAAGACTGCTATGCAGTCTTTTTATAATCTTAGATATATAAAGTGAATTGGAGGTTTTTATGATAGCAAAGATATTGTGGTGGACACTTTTTATATATGGAATAGGTTATGGAGTTTATTATTTTCATGATTTATATAAACATAGATATGAATTTGAAAAAGAAACAAGTGGTTTACGTTGTGGGATCTATGGATTTATATTTCTTTTCTTTGATGTTCTAGGAATTGGGTCTTTTGCACCACAAACATCTGCATTTCATTATTCTAAAGAAATGCATGATCGATATATTCCAGGAACATTAAATGCGGGAAATGCTATTCCTACAATTTTACAGGCATTAATATTTATTGGACTTGTTCAAGTAGATTCTTTTACACTATTTATAATGATTTTTACAGCAACTTTAGGTTCATTTATTGGAGCGGGAATTGTTTCAAAAATGTCAGAAAAGATGATTCAATTGAGTATGGGAGTGGCACTATTTGTAACAGCATTTTTTATGTTTGCTTCCGCTGTTGGATGGTTAGATATTGGAGGTAATGCTCAGGGGTTATCTGGTATACAGCTTATTATAGCTGTCATAATGAACTTTATTTTAGGTGCACTGATGACAGTAGGTGTAGGATTATATTCTCCATGTATGGCATTAGTCAGTATATTAGGGATGTCTCCAACAGTTGCATTTCCTATCATGATGGGGTCTTGTGCTTTTTTAATGCCAACATGTGGTATGAAGTTTATTAAAGAAAATATGTATAATCGTAAAGCAGCATTGGCAGATACAATCTTTGGATCGCTGGGTGTTGTCATTGCAGCATTTATTGTCAAATCACTTCCTCTTGATGTACTGCGATGGGGTGTGGTATTGGTAGTTATTTATACTGCAACTCAAATGTTATATGCAGGTATGAAAAAATCCTAAGCATTGATATACTTAGGATCACAAGTTAAATTCATTTTTAATTTTCTTAATGTTTCAGTGTCTTTTTTGCTTAAAATAACTGTAGAATGAATTTCACAATTATGTAGTAATGGTAAAGCTTCTAAACATTTTTTAGCATTTTCATCGCTTTGTGCAGCAATTGTTAAAGTTAATAATGCTTCATCGATATCTAATAATGGATTTTTAATATCTAGATAGTCATTCTTTAAAGAAAAAATAGATTTTAACATTGCTGGTGAAATTAATTCTATCTTTTGGTCAACATGTGCTAAATATTTAAGTGCATTTAATAGAGCAGCACTAGATCCTCTTAATAAAGAAGAAGATTTTCCACTGATGAGTTGACCATCATTTAATTCAATAGCACAACAAGGAACTTCTTTTTGTTGAGCAATTTCATGCGCATAGATTGCGCATTTTCTATTTTTAGCATCAACATCTGCTTGAGCAAGTAATGATTTGATCTTTTCTAATGAGTTATCATTGATCTTACCAGTTAAATAATCAACTTGAGCATGATAATAGCGTCTTACGATTTCACGACGACTTGCATCACAAGCGGCTTCATCATCAACAATCGCATAGCCTGCCATGTTGACCCCCATATCTGTAGGAGAAGCATAAGGTGATTCTCCAAAAATCTTTTTAAACATCGCTTTTAAGACTGGGAAAATTTCAATATCACGATTATAGTTGACAGTTGTTTTGTTGTATGTTTCTAAATGGAATGGATCAATCATATTGACATCATTTAAGTCAATTGTCGCTGCTTCATAAGCAAGGTTAACAGGATGCTTTAAAGGAAGATTCCAAATTGGGAATGTTTCAAATTTAGCATACCCAGCGTTTACCCCATGTAAATGTTCATGATATAACTGAGAAAGACATGTTGCCATCTTTCCAGAACCAGGACCTGGAGCAGTAACAACAACCAAAGGTTTTGTTGTGATAATATAATCATTTTTTCCAAATCCTTCACTTGAAATAATATGATTTACATCATGAGGATAACCTTCAATAGGATATTGCATAAAAACATTAATTCCCATATTTTCAAGTTTAGATTTAAATGTATCAGCAGCATTTTGATGCTGATATTGTGTAATTGTGACACTTCCAACATATAATCCCACACGTTGGTATTCACCAATGAGTCTAATAACTTCATCATCATAAGTTAAGCCTAAATCGCCTCTTACTTTATGACGTTCTAAATCTTTTGCACCTACGGCAATAATGACTTCCACTTTATCTTTTAATGTTAATAACATTTTCAATTTACTATCCGGTTCAAATCCTGGAAGAACACGAGATGCATGGTTGTCATCAAATAATTTTCCACCAAATTCTAAGTACAATTTATTGTCGAATTGCTGGATTCTTTCTTGAATATGTTTTGACTGCAAGTCTACATATAATTCATTACTAAATGCTTTTTTCATTCTTCTTCACTCCTAGTGTTATTATATAGAAAATATTATGAAGATAAAGGAAATAATAAAAAGTTATTTATATAATAATAAATTATTAATTGTATTATCCTAGTCAAAGTTTCTGTTTCTTTTTTTCTTTATTCTTATATAAAAGTTGATCAACATATGGTAAAATAAGGAATAATGAATTGTTTTTAAGGGGGAGGAAAAATGTATATACAAGAACGTGAAATACAACGTATGTTGAGGGATGAAAAGGAGTATAGATATGCTCGTTTTTTAGATATACGTCAAATATTAGAGCGAATGACAATTTCGAAAGATAATAATAATGGTTGTTTAAGGGTTAATGCTAGAATTAACGATCATGAACAAAGATATATTGTTTCGTTAAAAATATCATCACAAGGGGAAATTTTAGATGCAAGTTGTTCTTGCCATATATCTGGATGTAGACATATAGGTGCTATATTGTTTTTCTTAAGTCGTTTTGAAATCAATACTTATCCTTATGTTTATGAGCAAGATAAAACAATAGATAAAACAAAAAGATTAAAAGAATTGGAGAAACAAAGACAGCAACGAATTCTCAATAAAAAAGAACAAGAAGTATTGAATTTAATAGATATATATAAAGATCAATCATTAAGAGAATCATTAAGTCCTTTATCTACAAAACAATATCGAATAAGAGTCTTTGTATCTTATCGAAAAGAAGGGTTATTTATTGGATTAAAAGTTTATAATGATATGCAAGGGTATGTTGTGAAAAACTTAGATACTTTTTTTCATGCTATTGAACATTATGAAAGTATTAAATACGGTAAAAACTTTGAATTTATACATAGTTATGATGCATTTGATGATGATTCATTAGAAATCTTACAATTATTAAAAGTCATTATGGATAAAAATAAACTGATTCAAAAAGGAGTTATTCGAGGTTTATTAGTGACTGATAAACATATAGATGAGTTTTATGATTGTATGAGTCAACTTCCTTCTCAATATTGTGATATTGCTTTTGATTTAAGAGAATATCAGCTACCATTAGATATCCAACCCAAAGATGATTATTATATTATAGATTTTAAAGAATACTCATTATTTGAAAATACATTACGTTCTTCAGATTATATATATGCTTTTGAAAATGATACTCTTTATCGTTATGATTTTCAAAATTCTCAAAAGATGTTTCTTTTTATTGAAAAAGCAATGGAAAGTCGAGGAGGTCTCTATGTACCTAAGAATTCATTAAATGATTTTTATAAATATATATTAATAGATATATTAGATGATATTTCTATAGATACACAATATTTCCATGAATATCATCAAGAAAATATGATTAATCTCTACGGAGATATGACGAGTGATGATCAAATATGTCTACAAATAGAATACATTTATGATGATGGTGTCAAATATGCATTTGATGAGGATAATATACATAAATCTAAAGAAACAGATTTGATTGAAAATTACCTTAGACCTTATATAGAAGATATAGATGATCATGTCATTTACTTATTATATGATCATGATTTTGCTTATCAATTTATGAGAGATGGATTATCTTATCTTTCTAAATATTGTCATATTTATGTTAGCGATAATTTAAAAACGATAACTCAAAAACAATCCATGCATCTTCAAATTGGAATTAGTGTGAGTAATGGCCTTTTATCAGTAAATATTGAGAGTTTAGATTTTAATAAGGAAGAGCTTTATGATGTTTTAAAAGCTTTTAAAAAGAAAAGAAAGTTTTATAAACTTACAAATGGTCAAATTATTTCTTTAGAAAATAGAGAATTAAAAGAATTAGATGAATTGACATCATCATTACAATTAAAACCTCAAGATTTTCAAAAAGATAATATTGATATACCATCATATCGTTTGTTTGAATTAGATCAACTTGTAAGTCAAGATTCATCTATACAATATTCAAGAAGTGATGAATTTAACCAATGGATTGATCATCTCAAAGATTATCAAAAAGATTTTGAAGTTCCTTCTCATTATCAAAATATTTTAAGAGGATATCAAGTTGAAGGATATCGTTGGTTACGTATCATGCAGACGTATGGTTTTGGGGGAATATTAGCTGATGATATGGGACTTGGAAAGACTTTACAAATCATTGTATATTTAGAAAGTATGCAAGGAGAAGGGGTTCATTTGGTTGTGACACCTGCAAGTCTATTGTTCAATTGGCAAGATGAAATAGAAAAGTTTTCCTCGAATTTAAAAGTTTTATGTGTGTATGGTCATAAACAACAAAGAGATGAATTATTTCAACATGTTCAAGACTATGATGTTGTCTTAATTTCTTATGATTACTTAAGAAGAGATATTGAATTATATAGTCAATTTGCTTTTCATACAGTTATTTTAGACGAAGCACAATATATTAAAAATCCTAAAACTCAAAATGCATTATGTGTGAAAAGATTACAATCAAAACAAAGATTTGCCTTAACAGGAACACCTATTGAAAATTCATTAGCTGAGTTATGGTCTATATTTGATTTTTTAATGCCACATTATTTGTATAATTATTCATATTTTTTAGAAAACTATGAAAGACCTATTGTAAAAGATAAAGATAATGATAAACAAGAAAAATTAAGACAAATGATTACTCCATTTGTCTTAAGAAGAAATAAAAAAGATGTTTTAAAAGAATTGCCTGAAAAAATTGAACAGACCTTCTATTTCCATATGAATGAAGAAGAAGAGAAACTTTATTTAGGAAATCTTGTACAAGTGAATAAATCTTTACAACAAAAACTGGATATGCATCAACTAGGACATATTGATATTTTAGCTATGCTAACAAGACTTAGACAATTATGTCAAGATCCTCGTTTACTGTATGAAGATATTGAACAACCTTCTTCTAAATTAAAAGGATGTATGGAATTGATCCATTCTTTACAAGAAAGTGGTAAAAAGATTCTCTTATTTTCATCATTTACTTCAGTATTACATCTTATTGAAGAACAGTGTGTAAAAGAACACGTTTCGTATTACTTATTGGACGGAAGTGTACCAAAAGAAAAAAGAAAAGCAATGGTTGATGCTTTCCAAAAAGATGAAACAACTCTGTTCTTAATTTCATTGAAAGCAGGGGGATCAGGATTGAATTTAACAAGTGCTCAAGCTGTTATTCATTATGATCCATGGTGGAATATGTCCGCCAAAAATCAAGCGACTGATAGAGCGCATCGTATGGGACAAAAAAATACTGTTCAGGTCTTTTCATTGATTATGAAAGGAACGATTGAAGAAAAGATTATGGATTTACAAAAACAAAAGAAGAATTTAGCAGATACTTTTGTAGAAGGGCATGATGGTTCTATCTCCTCTATGTCAGTAGACGATTTAAAAACATTATTTGAATACTAGAAGTTGTATCGTTGATACAACTTTTTGTGTACAAAAATAGTATAAAAATGTACATTTTCGCATTTAAAAAGTATATATTGAAAATAATGTATATAATCTTTTAAGGGAAAATATGCCAATTGAATCAAGGTTTAAGTATAGAACTTGAAAAAAAGAGAAAAAAGTTATTTCCTATAGAGGGAGGTAGACTTATGAAAATAACTTATGAAGAAAATGCAAAAATGAATCATCATGAAATTAGAATTGTAACACACCCAAAAAATAAAAAACTAGTACGAACAGTTATTAATCAAATAGAAGATAAATTTGGGGAAATAGAAGTTTATGATGATATGAGAAATCAATATTATATTCCTATTTTATCTATTTACTATATTGAAATCATTGATCATCGAATCTTTGCTTATACTGATTCCAATATATACAAACTTAGATTTATTTCAACAACAAAATTATCACAGATATTAAAACCGTATGGATTTTATAAAGTGAATGTGAGGACATTAGTTAATAAAAAATACGTGGTTCAATATCATAAAGTTGTAGGAAGCCGTAGAAAATTGATACTAGAAAATGGAGAAATACTCATATCAAGTAGACGTTATAAAGAAGAATGCGATAGAATGATAAAAGATAAAAAGGATATTGAACTCGTTTATTAAACGAGGGTTTTTTTCTTAATAACAATATTGTCTTAATAACGACAATGTTCATAAAGCGAATTTCACTTCATAATAGAGATGAGGTGAAAGTATGATAAGCTATAAACCGTTTTGGAAAACGCTCGAAAAAAGAAACTTAAATCAATATGTATTATGTGAACAATATGAAATAAGTAGAAGTTTATTAGATAAACTAAGACATGATAAAGATGTACGCTTATCTACTATAGATAGACTTTGTGAAATTTTAGATTGTTCTATTGAAGATATTGTGGAAATAGTGAGTGAAGATATAAAATAAAAAAGCTGTTTTGACAGCTTTTTATTTTGCTGGAATACTAGCAATACCTAGTTCATTGATCTTATTTATGATTTCTTCCATTGCTTCTTTTTCATCTGCACCCTCAACTGTAATTTCAAGTGATGCTTTTGTAGGAACCCCTAAAGATAAGACTCCCATCATACTTTTAAGATTCACATTTTTTCCTTCATAAGTAAGCGTAATATGAGAGTTGAATTTTTTTACAAGTGTGACAAGTTCTGTTGTAGGGGTAGCATAAAGCCCAACAGGATCCGTCACTACAAATTTAATACTTTTTGCCATAAATATTCCTCCCTTTGTATACTTTTATTATATCACAAATAAATATAAGAGAAGAAAAATAATGCATTCAAAAATTATTTTTTTCTTCGATACTTTCTTGGAACATTTAATCCATCAATATTCTCATGAAAGTCATAAAAACTACCTAAGTCATAAGAATCATAATTCATCTTTGTTAAGATTTTCACTGCTTTTTCACTTAAAGCCGGATTTAATGAATAAATATAATATATTATATTCTTTTCTGGATAATATTCATCAAATCGTTTTAATAAACGAAAAGGTAAACATTCAGCACCCTCTATATGAAGATTATCAAAGTTCACAACTTCATCAACACATATAATCATGATTTTATCTGTATTCTTTTTATAATTTCTATATGCTTCATTAATTTCTAGTTTTTTAATTTCTATTTTTTTATTAAACCCAAACATTTTTATCCTCCTATTTTTAATATAATATCACTTTTTTTTAATATTTTCTATTGATTTTGATTTTTTTATATGCTATTATATACGAGCAACAGAAAACTGGCCTGTTGGAGAAACGGTTAACTCACATGCCTTTCACGCATGCATTCACGGGTTCGAATCCCGTACAGGTC
>DEPZ01000060.1:11168-11672 GCA_002359025.1 Erysipelotrichaceae bacterium UBA3379
CCGCCCCTGCCATTGTAAAAAATCGAAATTTCTATCAAATGTTAGTCATTGATTGAGATTTTTAATTCTTATATGAATTCATAGCATCAGTTGCAATGATTTGATTATATTATTTACGATTCAAGTATTAAAAAATCCAAAGCACCAGTTAATTATGCCTTGGATGAAATATCTGTTGATTAATCGGGTCACTTAGGTTATAATATAGTTATCAATTAACTATTTGATATTACAATTGCAGTGCTGATTGTTATTAACGAACAGTTATTAGGTTGGATAATTAACTGATTCCTGATAGAATCTTTCTGAATTTTGATTCTATTTCTTCATGAATTTTTATAAATTCATTATAGCATAGCGGACACTGTGTCGCTATATATTTTTTTAATAATTGTAATATTTATTTTTATGTATCTGGTACTTATGTATCAGATCTTTTTTTTATGAGTTTTGTGATATAGATGACTAGGACAATAACTGCAAGTGTTACTGTCGCTCCTAGCA
>DEPZ01000060.1:11705-12699 GCA_002359025.1 Erysipelotrichaceae bacterium UBA3379
GAGCTGCCTAGTATGATTGCTATATTTTGTATTGTTTCCAGAACTCTATCTCCTTTCAATTATATTATATCACTAATAGTAATATTTTGTAAATGATTATTAGTGATATTTTTTAATTTATATTGAATAAAAATAATCATTAATTTATAATAGATAAAAAAGGAGTGATAATATGTTAGTAGACAAGTTGAATGCCCTGCTAAGACTGAGAGGCAAGAATATGAGAATGTTTGCCGATGACAAGAGGATAGGACAGGGGAATCTTTCTCAGAAGGGAAAGAGAAACAGCTTCTATCTCAAAGAAGCCGTAGAGATGGCAGAATATACAGATTCTAGACTTGCATTTATTGATGACGATGGAAAGGTTCTTGTAGAGTTCGATCTTGAGGATATAAAGGAGCATGACTAATGAAGAATACAATTTACATAGATTTGGAAAGCAGAGCTATACATATGGGTGATGATACACCTGCACTGTATCTTGGTGAATGTTCAGATTTTGTAGATAAGTCACTTTACATGCTGAATTGCATTCTTGATGATGGCGAATATGCTCTGAGCGACAATATAAAGGGAATCCTATATGATTTTGACAATGACCGTATAACTCTGTCTTTGGTGGATTGTTCTGGCAATGAGGTTGAAAGGTATCATGTTGCAGAGAATCTGGAAGCAAGATACAGCAGTTTAAGTGATGCAATCATGCCAAATCCTGATGAACGAATAGAAATGCTTGTTGAAATCTTTGAAGATGATATGGATGCAAGGGAAAAGGCAATAGATGAGTTTTGTCATCTAAGAGAGAAGTACATGGAAAGCTATTATAGATATATTGATGATGTAAAAGAGACTGGAAGGATCATGCAGGCATCTGGATTGAAGAAGGAATCAAAGAATCTAATAAAAAAATTTGTATAAAAGTCAAGATAATTTGACCAATTTGTTGCAATTAAGTGTTCTCAGTTTTTTTAGGCTTTAATTTATCTTTGATTCG
>DEPZ01000002.1:0-5941 GCA_002359025.1 Erysipelotrichaceae bacterium UBA3379
GCTTCATAAGCCTTGGCTTCTATTTGATATGACTTAAGACATTCTATAATTCCTTTAATAGAAACACCATTTTGATTCATTCTTGTCTTTTCTTTAATATGGCTAATCTCATCTTTAAAACCATAATACTTTAAAATCATAAGTATACAAAAAACACCACATGCTTTTTGTTCATCTTGTAATTCTATAGGATATCTCTTCATCTTCATCCCCACTTTCTTTCAAAATAAAAAAGTATCTTTTTTATAGATACTTTTAGAAAGATTCTATAAGAGTCCTCCTATATATTATATACACCTATTTTTCTCATTTTTCTTTTTAAAATAAGAAAATAGGAAGATAACTTCCTATTTCTCTAATACAATTCTTAATTTTTCTATAAACTCATCAACATGTTTTTCTTCAATAATAAATGGTGGTAACATACGAATCACATTTGTGCCAGCAGTCACAACAATAACTCCTAAATCCAATAAAGCCGATACATATGGTTTCGCTTCTTGTTTCAACACAAGACCTTGCATTAAACCAATCCCACGTCTTGTTTCAACAATATCATATTCACTGACTAATTCATCTAATTTTTCAATAAGATATTCAGAAATATCACGAACATGTTCTAACATATTTTCCTTTTCTAAAATATCAAAAACAGTTTTCACTGCGCAACAAACCAAAGGATTTCCTCCATATGTGCTTCCATGATCTCCTGGTTGCATTGCTCTAGCAAACTTTTCATTTGCAACAAATGCACCAACTGGAACACCTGCCCCAATTCCCTTAGCTAGACAAACAATATCAGGCATGATTCCATATTGGAAGTATGTCATGATTGTACCTGTTCTTCCCATACCACATTGTACCTCATCCAAAATCAAACAAATATCATGACGTGTACATAGTTCCCTTAACTCTAACATAAAGTCTTTATGAACCGGATATACGCCACCTTCGCCTTGAATAGGTTCAATAATAATCGCTGCAGTACGTTCATTTATATACTGTTTTACACTTTCAATATCATTTAAAGTTGCATAATGTACCCCTTCTATCAAAGGACCAAATGCTTCTTGATAACGAGGATTTCCTGTTAATTTCACTGAACCAGTTGAACGTCCATGAAACGAATGATGAAAAGAAATCACTTCACTATCAGCTTTTCCACGCTTTAAATAATAATACTTACGTGCAAGTTTCAAAGCACCTTCTGTTGCTTCAGTCCCTGAATTACAGAAAAACACCCCTTCTAAACCCGTTGCTTTTTTTACTGCTTCAGCCGCTTCTACAGCTTGAGGAGTATAAAAATAATTAGAAACATGTGTTAATCTAGAAAACTGTTCTTGCATTGCTTCAACATAGGCTGGATAAGCTGTCCCAAATGAATTCACACCTATTCCAGAATAGAAATCTAAATATTGTCTATTGTTTGTATCATAAAGGTAGACTCCTTCTCCTCTATCAATCACAATATCATATCTTCCATAAGCTTTTAAAAATGCATTTTCCCCTCTTGTATAATAATCCATATTTCATACCTCCTATAAATGCAACGCTATTGAATAGTATAAATCAACAGCCTTCATTAAAATCTCCTCACGGAAATTAAATGTTTCTGTATGTAAACCACTTTGATACTCTTTTGTTTTTGTCCCTAAATAAAAGAATATACCTGGTACTTCTTTTTGATAGAAAGAAAAATCTTCAGCTAACATCAACGGTTCACTTAATTCTATCAAATCATCTTGATTAACCAATGACTTCCATCTCTCATATAAATGTTCATCATTAATAACTGGTGGATAAAATGGCGGACAACTCCACTCTATCTTACAGCCATACATTCTTTCTAAACTTGTATGAATATCATTCATATAAGTTGTGAC
The DNA here is from genome assembly GCA_002359025.1 of Erysipelotrichaceae bacterium UBA3379. Taxonomy (GTDB): domain Bacteria; phylum Bacillota_I; class Bacilli_A; order Erysipelotrichales; family Coprobacillaceae; genus UBA3379. Next base: position 1,884 of record DEPZ01000002.1, read on the forward strand.
CTTTCGGAAGATTTCTTCATCATAGCAACGTAGTGTCCCATGCATTGAAGTTTCACTTGCGACAGAGTTTCTCGCACTTCCTCCTTTGATTTCACCTATATTTAAAACAACAGGTGAAAAAGGCGAAATTCTTCTTGAAACAAGCGACTGATAACTTTGAATGATCTGACTTGCTATAATGATACTATCTATACCTTCTTGAGGTAATCCTGCATGTGATGCCTTCCCTTGAATTTTTACATCTATCTCACCACTCATAGCCATCAAAGGCCCTTTTCGACAAGCTATTTGACCTTCATCAATCAAAGGCATCAAATGCATACCAAATATAGCTTCTACATGATATTTTTTAAGCAATCCTGATTCTACTATCAACTTTGCTCCTCCTGGTGATTCCTCAGCCGGTTGAAAAATCAACAAGAAATTATAATGAAAAGACTCTTTAGACTCTTTTAGTCTTTTCGCAAGACCTAAAAGAGCACTCATATGTCCATCATGTCCACATGCATGCATATATCCTTGATGTTTTGATTTGTATTCAACATCATTTGCTTCTTCTATAGACAAAGCATCTATATCACTACGAAAAGCTATTGTTGATGGTTTTTGATTATCAATATAAACATATGTACCTGTATCAATGATTTCATGATAATCATAACCCATTTTCTTCAATTCTTGACGAATATAAGATGCAGTCTTATATTCTTTTAAGCCAATTTCAGGTATTTGATGAAGTTCTCTTCTCCATCTTTTTAAATCTTCCATCATTATCACCCTATATTTTTCTTAAATCATCCATTAATTGAGTTTTTTCTTTTGTTTCCTCAGTTTTTTCTTCTTTAATAATTCTTGCTGGATTTCCAGCAACAACTGCACCTGCTGGTACATCATTTAAAACAATACTTCCTGCACCTACAACTGCACCTTTACCGATTCTTACACCTTCCACAACAACAGCATTTGCTCCAATTAAAACATCATCTTCTAAAACAACTGGTTTTGCACTAGGTGGTTCAATAACACCTGCTAACACTGCTCCAGCACCTACATGACAATGTTTTCCAACTTGTGCACGTCCTCCTAAAACAGCACCCATATCAATCATAGAACCTTCACCAATTCTTGCACCAATATTAATAACTGCTCCCATCATAATCACAGCATTGTCTTCAATTGTTACATTTTCTCTAATGAAACAACCAGGTTCAATTCTTGCATTAATATTTGTCATATCTAACATTGGAATTGCACTATTTCTACGATCTTGTTCTAAATATGTATCACTGATTTTTTCTTTGTTATCTTCTAAGTATTTTCTAACAGCTTCTAAATCTCCTATTAAAACTCTACTTTTCTTTGTTCCAAAAACTTTTAAACTATCATCTCTTGGTAAATCCACACCATTTACATAAACTTTAACTGGTGTTTGTTTTTTTGCATCTCTAATATATTGAATAATTTCTTCTGCTGTATTATACATTGTTATACTTCCTTTCATCGATTATTCCTTCAAATACAGTCGTAGCCGGTCCTTGCATATAGATTGTTCCATCCTGATAACTAATATCAAGACAACCACCTAAAAGCTCAACTGTCACATGACTTTTACACAAATGATTCAAATAACTTGCATACATGACTGCACATGCTCCAGTTCCACAAGCCATCGTCTCTCCACTTCCTCTTTCCCATACTCTCATTTTCAAATATGTTGGAGATACAACTTGTACAAATTCAGTATTCACTGATTCAGGAAACATATCATGTTTTTCAAAAAGTGGACCAACTTTTTGAATATCAAAATCCAAATGATCCCTATACATCACTGTATGAGGATTTCCCATAGAAAGACTTGTTAAATAATAAATCTCTCCATCTACTTCTACAGGTTCATGAATCATTGTTTCTTTATTAAAAAGACAAGGTATTTTCTCTGTTTGAAGAATTGGAGCCCCCATATCTACTTTTACTGATTGCACACAACCATCTTGAACATCTAACCAGACCTTCTTGACACCACCTAATGTTTCAATTTCTAAATAAGTTTTCTCAGTCAAATGATGATCATATACAAATTTAGCAAAACAACGGATACCATTTCCACACATTTTTCCTTCACTACCATCTAAATTAAACATTCTCATCTTAAAATCATAGTCTTTTGAAGAAAGAATAATAATTAATCCGTCACTTCCAATACCAAAATGCCTATCACTTATTCTTTGAATAAATTCTTTATTTGTAGGAACATCTTGTGATATACCATCCATATAGATATAATCATTTCCTAACCCTTCCATTTTTGTAAATCTTAACATCTTTCCACCTCATCTTCTTATGTGTTATCTTAACATTTTTTTATAACGATGAAAAGACTTTTACATATCCACATAATAAATATATATATTCATATAATAGAATATGGAAAGAATACTCAAAAAAGCAAATCGTTTATTATTTTTATTTCTTATCTTATTAATCATTATGATTATACATTATCACTATATATAAAAAATCGAAGCTTATCACTTCGAATTTTTATATTATCAATCTTTATATAACATGCCATATGTAGTAAACCTATACGCCTCAAGTTCATCTTCACTCAACTCAGTCGTTTGAGGTGACACAACAACTTTATATGTAAGATGATATTCTTCTCCATTGATCATTTTATCTATTTGATCATGAAACTCTTGATTATCTACATCATTTATACTAAAAGCAAAATCCACTTGAGATAAACTCGTTAAATCACATTCAAAAGTTCGTGCAGGTATCAACGGATTATTTGTACTAGAATCTATGATTGAAAATTCTATATCATATATTTTACAAAAATCATTCGTTAATTGTTCAGCAATAATATCATAAGGTATAACAGAGATCTCAATCTCTTCAAATATATCATTATAATAAACATTAACATTTATCATATCTCCAGGAATACACTTTAATTTAAGATAATTATCAAACATTGTTGGTCTTATTTGTTTATCTTCACTCGCTACTTCTTGTTTCGTTTCCACTTGACAACCCACTAACAAAAACGACATAGCTGCCACATATAATATCCATTTCTTCATATCCATCCCCTCACTACCTTCATTATATCATATTTGCATTTTAATACTACTTATATATCATATACAAATAAAAACTATACATCTTTATAAAGGTATATATTTTATTATTGAAATATGTTATATTTCTTATTGGAGGTTATTGCATATGTCCACAAAGAATATTTACTTTAAATTTGATATGTTAATATTATCAATTCTTCTTCATGGTGATTTTTATGGATATCAAATCACCTCTGCAATAAAAAATCTTTCCGATGGTGTTATAGACATCAAAGAAGGTTCCCTATATCCTCATTTATATAAGATGTTAGATAAAGGTTATATAACAAGCAAGGAAGAAATCGTTAATCACAAAGCAAGAGTCTATTATCATATTGAAGATTCTGGAAAGAAATATCTTGAAGATATGGTAAGAGAGTATAAAATATGGGAAAGGAAAATCAAATACATTTTAGATTTTAAAGGCGAAATCAAAGATGAATAAAGCAGTTAAGAAATATTTAGAAGATCTACAACTCACATTTCCATCTTATACTAAAGATGAAAAACAGTTTTACAAAAGATTAAAATCAAATATTGAAACCGAAACTTCAAACTATGATTTTACATACTGTGATTGCATCGAACGATTTGGAGATCCAAAAGATATTGTTATAGATTTCTATGAAGAAATGGACTCTGACCATCTTTTAAATAGATTAAGAAAAATAGATATTATAAAAAAAGGAGTGTTCGTATTTATCACATGCACTCTTGTCCTATCACTATTCTTATTTATTTTAATATACATAGAATATTGCCATGCAAAAGAAAGTAGAATTGATCATGTTGATGAAATCATAGAAATTATAGAATAGCGTAAAAAAGTCTCAACAATATTTGTTGAAACCTTTTTATATTATAAAATAAAAAAAATCTCGATAATACTATCGAAACTCTATTTACTCATGGAGCGGGTGATGGGAATCG
>DEPZ01000002.1:6035-16629 GCA_002359025.1 Erysipelotrichaceae bacterium UBA3379
CACGAATGCCGGAGCCACAATCCGGTGCGTTAACCACTTCGCCACGATCGCCATGTTTTTTAGCCCTTTCCTTCAAGGACAAGTACTAGTATACACAATACTTACATGTTTGTAAAGAGTTTTTTTCATTTTTTTAATTTATTTTTTTCATCAAATTATATATAATAATAACCAGAAAGGAAAAGGTAGATGAGATGGAAAGAATTACAAGTTTTTGCGTTGATCATAGACAATTAAAAAAAGGTGTTTACATATCTAGAGTTGATGACACTTTAACAACTTATGATATTAGAATGTGCGAACCTAATGTGGATACACCACTAGACCCTAAAGCAGCCCATACAATTGAGCATATTGGTGCAACTCTTCTAAGAAATGGAGACTATAAAGATCATATCATTTATTTTGGACCAATGGGTTGTATGACAGGATTCTATTTAATCACAAAAGATTTAGAATTTGATACTATTATCTCTTTAGTACGTCATCTCTATGAAAAAATAGCTTCATGGGATCAAGAGATTCCTGGTGCGAAAATTGAAGAATGTGGAAATTATACATATATGGACTTAGATAAAGCAAAAGAAGCAGCTAAGTTCTTCTTAAATGCTTCTTGGCAACATACTTATCATTATTTGTAAGACAGTTTATCTGTCTTTTTTTATTCAAATAAACAAGCTCCATTTGTTTCAATGACATGTTTATACCAATCAAATGATTTCTTTTTATATCTATTATATGTTCCATTTCCATAATCATCGGCATCCACATATATAAATCCATATCTTTTACTCATTTGTTTTGTTGATTCTGAAACAATATCTATACATCCCCATGATGTATACCCCATACATTCTATACCATCTATTTCTATAGCATTTAACATTTCTCTAAAATGAGCATCAAAGTAATCAATTCGATATTGATCATCTACTGTACCATTAATCAATTCATCTTTAGCTCCTAATCCATTTTCTACAATAAATAATGGTTTTCTATATCGATCATATAAATCCACCATAGAAACTCTTAGTCCTATTGGATCAATTTGCCATCCCCAATCACTAGATGGTATATATGGATTTTTAATCGCAACATTTGTATTTGCAGCAGTTTTCTTTAATCCTTTATCATCCTTAGCAACACAACTACTAGAATAATAAGAGAATGATACAAAGTCTACTGGATATTTCTTCATAATATCTAAATCGCCATCTTCCATCTTAATATGAATACCTTCATTTTTAAATTTAGCTAATAAATAAGCTGGATATTCTCCAAAAACTTGTGTATCACTATAACAATATGTACTTCTCATATCTTGTTGTGCTTGTAAAACATCTTCTGGTTTACATGTATATGGATAATAAGTTAATTTTGTTAACATACATCCCACTTTCGCTCCAGGTATTTTTTCATGTATCACTTTTGTCGCAAGTGCGCTCGCTACAAATTGATGGTGCATAGCTTGAAATATAACTTCTTGAAAGTTTCTGTTTGGAAAGCGATCTTCTACAAGTCCACCTGTTGTATAAGGATGTCTTATCATAGAGTCAACTTCATTAAATGTCAACCAATATTTAACCTTATTTTTGTATCTATCAACAATAACATTTACAAATCTCATAAACATATCAATGACTTCTCTCGAAGCCCAACCATCATAATTTAATACAATATGAACAGGTGGTTCATAATGTGAAATAGTCACCAATGGTTCAATACCATATTTATGTAATTCATCAAATACATCATCATAGAACTTTAATCCTTCTTCATTAGGTTTTTCATCATCACCATTAGGAAAAATTCTAGACCAAGCAATAGACATTCTATAAACCTTAAATCCCATTTCAGCAAACAATCGAATATCTTCTTTGTAGTGATGGTATCCATCACTACCATGTCTTTTTGGATATAAAGATGTATCTGTTGATTTTAATGCTTCTTCAATTTCTTTTGTTGTGATTGAATTATGAGCTTTATAATCCTGTACATCTACATCTAAATGATGTCTTGCACAATCAGATACACTGATTCCTTTACCTCCTTCGTTCCAACCACCTTCATATTGATTTGCAGCAGTGGCTCCTCCCCATAAAAATCCTTCTGGAAATTGTCTCATTTTTTCTCCTCCTTATAAATATTCCTTGATTTTGATATCTTTTATATTCAAATAAAAAAGACTCTTTTGTGATGTGAAGATATCTAGATAATATTTTTATCTTCTCTTATTTAACACCATATTGCAGATAATGAAAAGCTATTTTCAAATCATGCAAAAAGAGTCTCTTTCTATTTATATTTATAAGCACTATAACCTTTATGTTCTACTCTTCCAAACTCTGGCAAGTATATCCTTTAAAACAAGCATAGCATCTAATTGATTATAATGATATGTTTTTTCTAAATCATTTAATAAGACAGTTAATTCTTTAGCATAGAAGTTGATATCAACTTCATCTTGATATTTTGCAAGTATAGGATACTGTTTTGACCATACTTTTGTCCAATCGATTTTATTTATTGTTTCTTCACTCGTATTTTCAATCATATCCTGTACTTTATCTACATCGACATCAAAATCAATCAACTCATCTAATGTTAAATTATATAAAATTGCCAACTGCTTCGATTGTCTAATATCAGGCAATGTCTCATTAAGTTCCCATTTAGATATAGTTTGTCTACTTACACCTAATTTCTGCGCAACTTCCTCTTGTGATAATCCTTTGTTTTTACGTGCTTCAAATAAATGATTTCCTAACTCCATACTTTGCACCTCCACTATGATTATAAAATAAATATCATACAATATCTACCAACACAAACAATCAATTATGCGCATATTTTTAACATACTTCTATTTCATTTATTCTATGTAAGATTGACTCATAATATAAAACTCATCTTGACTTGGCATATGTTTTCTTTCCATCTTTTCTAAAGTATCATCATATGCCAGCGCCTCATCTAAATCAATTGCTATAGCTGGATTTTCATAATAAGTCCAATGATGATTTTCTAATGCATTTTCTTTTAAAACTTTAACAAGCATCGCTGAAGGATATTTTCCATTTTCTATACTTATATCAAATAATTTACAACTCTTAAAGCCAAGACTAACATAATTACTTGGACTTCCTACAATAACAATCGCATCATAACCTAATTCTTTTGCCTTTTGTAAAGAATACTCTATTAATTTCTTACCATAACCTTTTCTTTGATATTCTTTTTCTATACATACAGGACCAAAAGTGAGAATATCTTTTTGATTCCCTTGTTCATCTTTTAAAATAGACTTTGTATACATAATATTTCCAACAATCTTACCATCAACTTCTAATACAAAATCCAACTCTTTTATAAAATCTTTATGATTTCTTATTTGTTTTGCAATAAAATGTTCTATACAACCAGGCATATACACATTATAAAATGATCTTCTAATCATATTTTCTACATATTCATAATCATCTTTTGTTTCTAGTCTAATATTCATATTTTTCACCTTTTCTTTCAAATCACTTATTTTTCATAAAAGAAGAACTTACAAACCATAAAAGGAAAAAGACACTTTTATAAGTGTCTAAAATTCTTTAACTGTTTCATGAAATTCTTCTAACCAATCAGAACCATATTCTTCAACACAACCCATATCACTTAAACGAGTTAATTCACTATCTAATGGAAGATGTCCTAAAACTTTTAAATCATATTTTTGAGCTACATCTTCTAAATGACTCTTTCCAAATACATAAATCTTTTTACCACAATCAGGACATTCTACATAACTCATATTCTCTACGATACCCAAAATAGGAACATTCATTTGTTTAGCCATATTCACTGCTTTAGAAACAATCATACTAACTAATTCTTGAGGGCTTGTTACAATCACAATACCATCCAATGGTAATGATTGGAATATTGTAAGAGGAACATCACCTGTACCTGGAGGCATATCTACAAACATATAGTCTACATCTCCCCAACGTACATCACTCCAGAATTGTTTAATCATACCTGCTAAAATAGGACCTCTCCATACAACAGGTTCTTCTACATCTTCTAATAAAAGATTTGTAGACATAATCTTTATTCCTTGTTTAGACAATACAGGTACAATTTCTGTTCCGTCTGAATAGACTTCTTGATTTTCTACTCCAAATGTTCTTGCGATAGATGGACCTGTAATATCTCCATCTAATACAGCAACCATTTTTCCTTCACGTTGTTTTAATATAGCTAATAAAGATGTAATAGAAGATTTTCCTACACCACCTTTACCACTGACAACACCAATAACTTTTTTTACTCGAGAATGCTTATTCATAGGAGCCAAAAGGCTTCTTTCATTACATTCTTCTTGACATGATGAGCAATCATGATTACATGTTTCACTACTCATTACTTCCACTCCTTTTCAACATATCTCTATTATACTCTTTTTTTCTTTAAGATTCTATATACTCTTTTTGAAAAGTAAACCCTCTTCCTTTGACTTCATTCACTTGTGAAACAACCATAAAGGCATGTTCATCTATATTTAGTACAAGTTCATTTAATTTCGGTAACTCACGACTACTTACAACAGTCATAATCACCGGATACTCATGATGCATATATCCTGTTTTAGATAATAGCAGTGTTGTTCCTCTATCAAGTGTATGATTAATAACAGCATTAATCTTTTCATACTCTTTAGAAACAATCATAACTTCTCTTTGTGTCTTTCCAACAACCAATACCTTATCTAATACAATTGTATATGTTGCGACTAAAACAATACCATATAATACCATTTCTCTATTTGTAAAGAAAACTTGCATTAATAAAATAATAAAATCAAATACATACATAGATACTGATACTGGTATACCAATTTTCTTATTAATAACAAGTGGTGGTATATCCATTCCGCCAGTAGAAGCATTACATTTAATAACAATACCTATAGCACTTCCAATCATGACTCCACCTAATAATGCAGCAAGCAAAGGATCACTTGTCATAGGAACATACCCTATCGTTCTTTCAAACACACTTAATATAAAAGGATAATAAAATGTACTAATAAGTGTCGTTAATGCAAAAGTCTTACCCAAAACAATAAATCCTAAGACAAACATGAGTGCATTAAAAATAGATACAAATAATGTAATAGAAATACCAAAAGCATGATTTGCTCCTATAGCTAAACCTGTAGAACCTCCTGTAATTAATCCAGTAGGAACAATAAATAATAAAACAGCCAAAGCATATATTGTATTTCCAATGATAACACCAATAATATTTTTTATTAACTTCTTATTCATATACTAACCTCTTTTCCTCAAGTAGTATATCAAATAATGAGAAGAAGATAAACAAAAAGAAGCGATAATCTTTGATATATAGACTCTATTCTCTTTTATAAATAAAAAACACCACAAGGTGTTTCTTTCCAATAGATTCTTTAAACTTTTTGTCCCTTAGCATAAAATATCATAACATCTTCTATAGAAGCAGGATGGATATCTATATCATAAAATACTTTTTTAATTTCATATTTATTTTTAATTAATACTGAATAGTAATAATCTTCTTTTTTATAGAAAACAATATCTTGTGGATTTAATTGTTGAAAAAAGTTTTCTTTACAATGAATAATACCATAACTATTCTGTAATTCATCATTAGACAGTATAAAAGCCAACTTTCCTTCATGAAGATATGCAATATAATCAGCAATCTTATCTAAATCACTTGTAATATGTGAAGACATCAATACAGAATGGGTTTCATCTTCTATAAAATCTCTTAAGACCTCTAAGATCTCATTTCTAAATAATGGATCTAATCCATTTGTAGCTTCATCTAATATAAGTAATTCAGGTTTATATGATAAAACACAAGCAAATTGTAATTTCATTTTCATCCCCTTAGAAAAAGTCTTTAATTTCTTCTTTTCAGGCAATCCAAATCTTTGTAAATAATCTTTATACATTACTAAATCAAAATTCTTATAAACATTCTTTAATATTTTTGAAATAAATATTGGTGTAAAATTCTCATTATAATAAGCTGTATCAAATATAACACCTATCTTCTCTTTAATCTCTTTTTCATGATTGACAAATTCTTTTCCCAAGATATTTAATTGATCATAACACGAAGATACATTTCCAACAATAGTACTTATAAGAGTAGATTTTCCTGCCCCATTTTCTCCAATCAATCCCAGTATTGTTCCTTTAGGAAGTTCAAAAGATATAGAATCCAAACAAAAATCCCCATATGATTTAGAAAGATTTTTAACCTGAATCGCATTCTCCATTATTCTTCCTCCTCATATAATAAATCTATCATTTTATGTAATTCTTCTAAAGATAAACCATTTTGTTTAGATAATAAAATAGCTTCATTCAAATGATTTTCTATACGTCTTAGATTTTCTTCTCGAATAAAATCTTGATTTTGATTAGAAACAAATGTTCCTTTTGCAGGTATTGTCATAATAAAACCATCATTTTGTAAATCATCATAGGCTCTTTGAGTTGTAATCACACTCACATGTAAACTTTTAGCAAGTTTACGCATAGATGGCAATGCTTCACCAGGTTTGAGTTCTCCTTTTAATATCATTTCTTTAATTTGTAATACAATTTGTTCATATATAGGTTTATCACTAGATTGGCTTAAAATTATTTCCATATCATCACCTTTTCTTCATTTGATACTTACAGTATAACTTTAATTATCATATCCGTCAATATACCCTATGTACAGTTATATTAAAAATATAGAAATAGCTCATAGCTATTTCTATATTCAACTATTTTACTTTTAATGCACGTGTCGCATTAATAACAGCTATAACCATAACACCTACATCAGCAAATATCGCTAACCACATATTAACAATACCTACAGCCCCTAAAAGAAGACATATAAACTTAATAGCGAGTGCAAAAACAATATTTTGCTTAACAATACCTAAAGTCTTACGTGATATTTTCATAGCAAGTGATATCTTAGATGGATCATCATCCATTAAAACAATATCCGCTGCTTCAATTGCCGCATCTGATCCTAAAGCTCCCATTGCAATACCAATATCTACTCTTGATAAGACTGGCGCATCATTAATTCCATCTCCAACAAATGCAACCTTTTCTTTTTTATCTTTTCTAGCAAGAACTTCTTCAACTTTATGCACTTTATCTTCAGGTAACAATTCACTATAAACCTTATCAATTCCTATCTCTTTTGCAACCTGATTTGCACTTAAAGCTGTATCTCCTGTTAACATAATTGTTTCTTTAATACCATTATGTTTTAAATCACTTAAGGCTTTTGATGAAGTTGGTTTAATAACATCAGATATCACTATACATCCTGCATAACGTTGGTCTACAGCCACATATACCAAAGTTCCTTCATGTTTTTCCACTTCAATATTCATTTTATTCATAAGTTTTTCATTACCAACATAAACAATATGACCATTCACTTGCGCTTTCACACCATGTCCTGCAATCTCTTCAATATCACTAACAAGACTGGTATCCAATTCTTTTCCATAAGCCTTTTTTAAACTCAAGCTAATAGGATGACTTGAAGCAATTTCACCATGAGCACCATAATATAACAATTCATCTTTACTAAAGTTTTCGCTAGGATCAATCTTTGTCACTTCAAAAACGCCTTTTGTAAGAGTTCCTGTTTTATCAAAAACAATATATTTTGTATGCGCTAATGCTTCTAAATAGTTAGAACCCTTCACCAATATTCCTTGAGATGAAGCACAGCCTATTCCACCAAAGAAACTAAGTGGAATAGAAATGACCAAAGCACAAGGACAACTAATAACAAGGAAAGTTAAAGCTCTTGTAATCCATTCTTGAAAATTTGCTGGATAAGACATTAACATCAAAACAATCGGTGGAACAAATGCCAATGCAAGTGCACCATAACAAACTGCTGGTGTATAATATTTAGCAAATCTTGTAATAAAGTTTTCAGAACGTGATTTTTTCATACTAGAATTCTCTACTAAATCTAATATCTTAGAAACTGTAGATTCACCAAATTCTTTTGTTGTTTGTACCTTAATAGCACCACTAAGATTAATACAACCACTAATCACTTCATCTCCAGTATTGGCATCTCTTGGGACACTCTCCCCAGTTAATGCACTCGTATTAAGTGATGTTTTTCCATCCACAATAATACCATCAATAGGTACTTTTTCTCCAGGTTTTACAATAATTTCTGTGCCAATCTCGACATCATCTGGATCTACTTTTTCTAATTTCCCATCAATCATCACATTTGCATAATCAGGTCTAATATCCATTAATGCTGCAATATTCTTACGACTCTTCCCTACAGCTACACTTTGGAATAATTCTCCTATTTGATAGAACAACATAACAGCCACACCTTCAAGATATTCACCTAAAAGCATTGCTCCTACTGTCGCTACTGCCATTAAAAAGTTTTCATCAAAAACTTGCTTATTCAATATTCCTTTTATTGCTTTTTGTAATATATCATATCCTATAATCAAATAAGGAATAATATATAAAATAACTTCTACATAAGGATGAACTGATACTTGTTTTGTAATCAATATAACCCCTATCATAACAATAATAGTGATGATAATTCTATTTAAGATTTTCTTTTGTTTTTTAGACATACTCCCACCTCTTATTAATATATGTTCATTTATTCATATATCGAACATAAGAATAACCTATCAAGGGTATTCTTATAAAAAGATTTCACAATCAGATTCTACTTTTTTACAATTTTTGTATGCATTTTGCATAACTTCATCAACATTTGCCCCTTCTTCAAATTCAACCTTTAATTTTAAAGTCATAAAGCTTAAACTTGCATCTTTTACTCCGTCAGTATTTTTTACTGCTTCTTCCATTTTTGCTGCACAATTTGCACAATCCACATCAATTTTATAAGTTTTTTTCATATATAATATCCTCCTACTCCTCTACATGTTCCATACCCATAGATATGATTGTTCTGACATGATCATCATCAAGCGAATAAAAAATTGCTTTTCCTTCTCTTCTAAATTTTATTAATTTGCTATCTTTTAATACTCTTAATTGATGACTAACGGCAGATTGACTTAATCCCAAGATTTGCGCTATATCACCCACACACAATTCACTTTCAAATAAAGCATATAAAATTTTAATTCTTGTTGTATCACCAAAGACTTTAAACAAATCAGCTAAATCATATAAATATTCATCATCCGGCTGTTTTTCTTTAACTCTTTTTACAACTTCTTCATGAGCTGCAAGAAAATCGTTTTCTTGTGCCATCATCTCAACCCCTTTCAATGAACACATGAACATCTCTTCATGTATAAATATATACCTATACATATGCTATGTCAATATATAAAAGAAAAATTAACAATAAATTTATTTATCTATCAAAAAGCACAAGTTCATATCAACTTGTGCTCTATACATTATTCTTTAATTGTATCTTTTAAAACTTTAGAAGCTTTGAATTTTAATACTTTTGATGCTGGTATAGTGATTTTTTCTTTTGTTGCAGGATTGATTCCTTGACGTTCTTTACGTTCAGTCACTTCAAATTTACCAAATCCACTAATATCTACTTTACCACCATCATTTAAGCAATTTTTAATTTCTTCAAATACAGAATCAACAATTGCTTGTGCTTCTTTTTTAGTTAAATCATGTTTATCAGCAATTTCACTTGCTAAAGATTTTTTATTTAAAATATACATTTCTGCCATGTACAACACCTCCACTATTACTATAGCACCATTAATTCAATTCATCAATCTAAGTTTATGACTTTCTTATACATATTTTCTATACCCTTATTGTATTCCCCTTTATTTTTATTTACAATAATGATGAGGTGATTTTCATGAAACATGTGATATTAATCGGTGGAACAATGGGTGTAGGAAAAACAACAATATGTCAAGCTCTCAAAAAGAAACTTGCTTGTAGTGTTTTCTTAGATGGCGATTGGTGTTGGGATGCTTCGCCTTTTCAAGTCACAGATGAAACACAAAAAATGGTTTTAGATAACATTACGCATTTATTAAATAATTTCATACATTGCAGTGTTTATGATTATGTCATTTTTGGTTGGGTTATGCATCAACAAGACATTATCGATGAAATCATCAGTCACTTAGACACATCTTCATGCCAGATTTCAACCATTTCTTTAACTGTCTCACCAGAATGTTTAAAAGACAGACTCATGAAAGATGTCGATTGTGGTATTCGTACTATAGATGTTGTAGAAAGAAGTTTACAAAGAATCGATATGTATCGAGACTTAAATACATATCATATAGATACATCATACAAAACAATAGACCATATTACTCAAGAGATTATTTCATATATTCATACTCATAATGAAAAATAAATATGAAATCTCATCATATGTCTACTCTATTTTCTAATATCTAAAAAAAATACGCTAAAACAATAAATCATTTACTTGTCATAAATACCATGATAGTATAATACCAAGGAGCTAACTATATAAAATTCAAATCATTTTATGAAAAAGTTTGAAA